>JAFAZU010000147.1 GCA_019239585.1 Acidobacteriaceae bacterium | reverse complement strand
ATATTTGAGTGGCTTGCTTGAACTTTCTAACGTTCAGGCCGGTCTCTACACCATTGGGTTCCTCAAAAATGGGATGACTTCACGCCAGGCGGAGAAGCTCGCGGCGGCTGAGAATATTGAAGTACTCGCCGTCGATCGATTTACTTTGAGAATACCTGACCCGAAGGCATTGCTCCTCGGCTTTGCTGCCTTCGACGAGACGGCGATTCGGCAAGGGCTAGTTCGCTTGGCGAAGGCGTTGAGCTAAATCAGACGAAAGTGTTAGAAGGCAGGGCAGTTCGGCATAACCCATACTGCTCACTCAGCAATCGCCAGCCTTCTATTAATTAGGCCGCTCGGAACAACGCCCCCAAGGCTTGTTCATGCCGAGCTCGGCATGACCTGATCGCTTATCGAGTCGCTTGGCTCCCAATTGGCGTTCGTTTAAAAGCGATACTTCAGCCAGAGGTTTAAGATTCGGCCGCCGGTGTACACGATGTCCTTGTTGAGAAACACCGGGTCGAGCAAATTGGGAGCCACCAGCCCAGGGTTCGGGTGATTGAATGGATTGATCGCTTCCGCCCGAAACTCCAGTTGGTGGTGTTCCAGGTGAGGAATCGGGAAGACCCGCTCCACCGCCAACGTGTAGTCCTGCGTCCAATCGTTCCGGAATGTATTCCGCCCCAGATTGCCCGGACGCCCGCTCACAGCGATATAGCGGAACTGGTCCCGCGTTCCAGGAGCTCCCGTGTTGTAGTCCACGTACGTACCGTTCGATAATAAAGACCCAACGCCGGTGATACAGCTTGTGGAGTTCAAGCAGGCATCGCTGTAATTGATGGGCGCACTCGGATTTGCCAAATCCGGCCGGTCATTCGTGGATCGCAGATCTCCGTTTTCGTCAAGGCCGCCGAAGTAAATCGTGTCAGGTGCGCCGCTCTGCAACTGCGCCGTGCCGGATACAGTCCAATTGCGAATCAATTGATTTGCCATGCCTCGCCACCCGGCGTCGCCGCCCCGGTATGGCAGAGAGTAAACCCAGGTCACGGCGGCCCGATGCGGCCGGTCAAAGGCCGACACACCGCGCTCTCCGCGCAGGTTAAACGGGTCTTGCGGATAAGAACTGCCGCCTGCGGTGGTAAACACCTCAGACCCGTTGTCAATCGATTTGGAGTAGGTATATGCCACCTCCAGCAGAAAGCCGTTTCGGAAGCGCCGCGTCAAGTCCACTTGCAACCCGTGATAGATCGAGTCTCCGGTGTTGGTACGCGCTCCGATGGAACCGCGCGCCGGGTTCAGGCGCACGCCATTTACTCCCGGATTCAACTCCCGGTTCAGGAACAATCGTTCGCCGCGCGTTCCCACATAGGCTACAGTGGTGAGAAAATTCCAAGGCAACTCCCGCTGGATATTGAAGTTCCACTGGTAGGTCATCGGGCTCACAATATGAGAATCAATGACCGACACCGCTCCCAGTGGATTCAGAGTCGCTGTGACGCTTGGCACCAATCCCAGCGCTCCGGGTAATCCGCGCCCGGTTCTGGGTGCTGTCAGCGTGCCTCCTAACGTGTTCGGCGCTGTGCTGGCGACGTTATCCTCAATGTTTGTAAAGAAGCCGTCGTAGAAAACACCGCCGCCTGCGCGAATAACGGTTTTGCCGGCCCCTGGATTCCAGGCAAAGCCCGCTCGCGGCCCCCAGTTGTTCTTGTCTCCGCGTTGGGGTATGCGCGTGTTCAACGGATCGGTCAGAACCGTCGCCATGTTGATAGCGGGATATGGCAGCGCGTTAAAAGGTGTCGCGAAGTACTCATAACGGACTCCGTACGTCAGCGTAAAGGTCGGCCTCAGTTTCCAGGCGTCTTGGATGTAATAAGCCTGTGTTGTCTGCCCGAAGTTGATGTTCGGGTTTCCGAATTGCTTGCCGGCGCTCCCCGAAGGTCCTGTGAAGTTGTCGAGGAAGTTTGCCAGCCCCGTGCAAGTCGCTAAGTCGATGGCAGAACAATTTCCGCCGCTTGCAAACGATACCGTTCCGCGCGAATTGAAGGGAATGAGATCGCTGATCGACAGATGGTTGATATCGGTTCCGACCCGGATGCTGTGAACGCCGAAAGTCAAAGACAAGGCTTCCTGATACCCGTAAGTATTGTGTCCTCGGGCATCGGGTATATTGGTGGCCGGACTCCCGAAGGACGGGCCTGTAAATCCGGAAATGGTCAGATTGGGCAGTGCATATAAGGCATTCGATGTGGTCGCCGGGAGCGGTGCAAAAGTAAAGTTGATTTGCTGGAAGGTGAATCGCGCCTCATTTACCACGGTCGGGCTAAAAATGTGGGTCCAGTAGGCACCCAGGTTCCGCGCCGGTCCGCCCTGTAAGGAGTCCTGTGTGGGCAGCGCATTGGCATTGGCGAACAGGTCGGGTGTTAATGTGCCCTGCGTGCCGATAAAACGCGCCGAGATGGTGTCTTTCTCGCTGGCCGTATAGTCTCCACGCACGATGTATTCATAGGCAGTGTTCTGCTGCGTGGGCGTGCGCACGACGGCGCCCACAGGAATGAAACAGGGATTACCGCAACCCGGGCGATTGCCGACATTGATAGTACTACTTGCTGTTGCCGCTGTTAACCCGCCTAGCGAGTTCACCAAAATGCCGGCATTCGGGCTGGCGCTGGCAATGGCATTTAGATTCGCGACGCCCTGGGCACTGGGAAGGATGAGCGAGTTGCCGGTCTCACTGCCGAAAATGCGATGCCACTGGCTGCTGCCAAACAGAAACAGCTTATTCTTTATAACCGGCCCGCCCGCCGTAAACCCGAATGTGTTGTCCACGTCGCGCGGTGTCGCCAGCAATCCGGATCGCTTCTCTTCCGAAGTCAATGCATTCAACGCGGACCCGGTATAGCGCTCCCATAAGCTACCGTGATAATCGTTGGTCCCGTTCTTATAAATGACGTTCGTCACCGAAGCGCCGCCCCGGCCAAACTCAGGCGCGTACGAATTCCGCAAAACGGTGATCTCCTTGATCGCTTCCAGGTTTTGCGGCTGCAGCGCCTGCCCTGTGATGGCCTGATCGTTATTGTCGAAGCCGTCAATCAGAAAATTATTGGCGCGCGGACGCAATCCGTTCACCGAAAAACCCGAGCCGTTGGTGAAGTTATCACGCATCGCCACAGCAGTTACGCCCGGC
>JAFAZU010000003.1 GCA_019239585.1 Acidobacteriaceae bacterium | reverse complement strand
GTTTCTTGCGGGCATCGGCCTGTTCAATGCAATCGCCAACGCAAGACCGGCCGCCATCGTGACCGGAACGATCACCGCCGAAAACAGGAGCGTATTACCGAGCGCCCGCCAGAACAGCTTGTCATGCAGAATCTCGTCATAGTTGCTGAAGCCAGCAAAGCGGTGATAGCCCAACAGATTCCAATCAAACCCGCTCAAGCCGAAGATGAATAGGATCGGCAGAAACACAAAGATCGTGAACAAAGACAAGTGCGGCAGGAGAAACAACCAGGGCACGCGCCGGTTGTACCTCATGCTTCCGGCCGCGCGCGCTCGATCTCACGAGCCATGTTTTGAAGCGTCTCTTCGGCGCTCTGTCCGCCGGTAAACGCCGCATCCAGCTCATCGCCTAAAACGCGATTAATTCGGTGGAACTCGGGAATCGTTACGGTCCGCGCCAGAGAAAGCGGAACTGTTTTCGATTGCTCCAAATGTACCCTCATTTCATCGGGTCTGTAAGTATAAGGAAGGGTCTCATTCATCAACTTGCGCCGCACGGGTAGAAACAACCCGGCGGTCACAAAGTCCCGCATATTTTCCTCATTGATCGTAAACAAAGCAAAGTCAACCGCCGCGTCGCGGTCCTTGGCATCACGGCTAACACCGATCGCATTACCGCCTAGCTCGGCGGCAAACTGCTTATCTCGCGGCAAAAAGGTCGTAGCCCACGGGAAGTTTACATCTAGCTCCTTCAAACTGTGTGGCCCCACATCGAAGTACATGCCCACCACACCTTTTGCAAACAGAACTTCGCCTTGCTCACTTGATTTTGCCGAATCGCTGGCAGGCACCAAACCTTTACGGAAGAACGATTGCGTCCACCGGAGCGTTTCCTCTGCATCAGTTGACGGAATCGCCGGACGCCGGTAGTTGTCTTTCAGCAAGCAGCCGCCATGCTGATACAGAAAGTTCAACCAGCGAAAGGAACCGCCAAAGGACCAGTTCATGGCGAACCCGTAATCGAAACCGCCCTTTTTGATCGCATGGGCGACATCAGTAAACTCGCCCCAATGCCAGCTCTCCTCCAGGCTTTGCGGCGCGCGAATACCAAGCCGGTCAAACAACGCCTTGTTATAAAGAATGGCGCTCGTGTCCGTATGGTGCGGCAGCGCATAAGGCCGTCCTTTATACTGAACCGCTGTCCACACAGGGGCCGTGAACTGCTCGCCAAAGTCCTTCGAAAGATGCTTTGACAAGTCGATCAATGCACCACTGGGAGCGTAGCGTCCAACATCCTGGTATTGCACTCGAAAAAGGTCCGGCCCTACTCCCGCCGCCAGCAGCGTATCGATTTCAGCCCGCTCTTTATAGCTGACCTGCTCCAGATCAATGGCGATGTCCCGGCGCTGGGCCTGATAACGATTGATGATCCGCCGGAACGCTGCCAACTCGACCTCCATACCGTAGGTTGCAAATCGAAGGTGCAGCTTTCCATCTCGCGGTTGAGAGTTTCGGCGGCAGGCAGCAGACACCGCCAGAGCGCTCCCCAATAATGCACGTCTCGAAAGCCGCATCGTTCTCTCTTTCAAGGTAACCGGAAGAATTTGAGGCCCTTGCCTGTATGATGGTGCCAACTGACATGGTCTCGACGATTCGCCTTGCGCTCGTGGCAAGCGTTCTTATGTCCCTCACATCAGCCGCGCCGATTGCGCTGCACCCGAAGAACCCGCATTATTTTCTGTTCGGCGGGAAAGCGGTTGCCCTCATCACCAGCGGAGAACACTACGGAGCGGTGTTGAACGCGGACTTCGATTACCGTCGCTATCTCGCCACTCTGCAAGCGGAGAAGCTCAACTACACGCGCCTATTCGGAGGCACTTATGTGGAGGTGCCATCGCAATCGTTCGGGATCTTGCGAAATACTCTGGCTCCTGCTCCTGAACGTTATGTCGCACCTTGGGCGCGAAGCCAGTCGCCCGGATATGCAGGCGGCGGAAACAAGTTCAATCTCGAACAATGGAATCCCCAATTCTTCGAGCGCTTGCGGGACTTTCTATCGGAAGCGGCTAAGAGAAACATCGTCGTGGAACTGACCCTTTTCTCGTCTCACTATAGCGAGGCGCAGTGGAAGATGAGCGCCTTTCATCCGGCCAATAACATCAACGGCACGAACGCTATTGACTGGAAAAAGCTCCAGACTGCCGAGAACGGAAACATCCTCAAATACCAGGAGCAATACACGCGAAAGCTCGTGCGGGAAGTTAACGCCTTCGACAACGCCATCTTCGAAATCCAGAATGAGCCTTGGTCGGACCGGCCTGTCTTGGCAGATGTCTTGAACCCTTATTTGCAGCCGCCTGCGCGAAACCAGTATCCGAACTCGGTAGATATCGCAGATCCGCTTTCCTTTGCTTGGCAGTCACGCGTAGCCGAGTGGATCACCACGGAGGAGCGTTCTCTTCCGAACCGGCACCTGCTTGCGCAGAACTACTGCAACTTCGGCTCCTCCGTGCGAACGCTTCTTCCCGGCGTAAGCGTCGTCAACTTCCATTACACTTACCCGGAAGCAGTGCTGTGGAACTACGGTATGGACAAGGCCATTTCCTATGATGAGACCGGCTTCCTGGGCAGAGAGGATGACCGCTATCGCCGGGAAGCGTGGAACTTTATGCTATCGGGCGGAGGCGTCTTCAACAATCTGGATTACTCCTTCACACCGGGCCACGAAGACGGAAGGGATACAGCGCCGAACGGTCCCGGTGGCGGCAGTCCCGTGCTTCGTCATCAGCTCGGCATTTTGGCCGAGTTCCTGAATTCCCTTCCTCTCGTCGATTTGCGCCCGGACTGGAACACGGTCAAGCACGCGGCGGGAGTAAAGGTACGAGCGCTTTCCTATTCCGGACACGAGTACGCCTTCTATCTGGATGGAAACGGTCCCACGGAGGTGACCTTTACTCTACCCGCTGGTGATTACGTCGGAAGCTGGACCGATACAAAGACGGGAGGCAGGGAAGTCATCGAAAGATTCCGCCATGCAGGAGGAGATAAAACACTGCGGACGCCGGGCTTTCAGAACGGGATCAGCTTGCGGCTGGCGAGAGTGGGAGCATGAACCGGGCGGCGCATACACCTGCACTCACTCAACAGATCGGACTGCTTCCGGCGCTCTCGGCCAACGTGACGCATATGGTAGGGATTGGCCCTTTCGTCACCATACCGCTCGTTTTGGGAGCAATGGGCGGACCGCAGGCAATGATCGGCTGGATAGTAGGGGCACTGCTTGCTCTCTGTGACGGATTGGTCTGGGCAGAACTGGGAGCTTCCTTGCCGCAATCCGGAGGATCGTACCGCTACCTGCGCGAAGCGTACGGTCCCGCCGCCTGGGGACGCTTCATGAGCTTCCTATTTTTAGCGCAGACCATTATCGCTGCGCCGCTCACTGCAGCCTCGGGCGGGGTGGGGTTTGCCGAATACGCCACCTACCTGCTCCCGTCTCTTTCTCCTTGGCAGACCAGGGCGATTGCAGTTGCTGTTTGCCTGCTCGCCACGTTTCTTCTGTACCGGAACATTCGCGCAATCGGTCAAGTATCGATGGTTCTCACAGCGGCGCTGGTGGGAACCATGGGCTGGATTATTATCGCCGGGGCCGCTCATTTTCAGGCGCGGCTCGCGTTTGATTTCCCTCGGGATGCCTTTCATCTCTCCCGTTCCTTTTTTCTCGGCTTGGGCGCTGCCACGCTGCTCACCATGTATGACTACAGCGGATATTTCAA
>JAFAZU010000001.1 GCA_019239585.1 Acidobacteriaceae bacterium | reverse complement strand
CTTTCAATTACCCACAAGTTCGTGATTATGGATAGGTGCTGAAACCGGGCTGGGCGTGATCGGGTCCGATCAGCGGAAGGAGTGTTATCGCATGAGCGACCTGCCAGAAACAACCTCCTGGATAGAGCGGGAACTGGCCAGTTGTCGGTTTGCCGATGAGCGTCTGCGCCAGAGGTTTCGCAAGCTGCTCGAGCAGTTGGGCGGTGGTCTGGGTCAGGCGATTCCTCTGGCCTGCCAAGATTGGACCAACACAAAAGCTGCTTACCGATTTTTTTCCAATTCACGTGTGCATGAGCAAACCATTCTGGAGGGCCATTTCGCTGCCACACGCGAGCGTTTCGTTGCTAGCCAGGGACCGATATTGGTGTTGCATGATACAACAGAATTCAGCTATCAACGCCAGAAACTGAAGGGCGTCGGTGCGCTCTATCATTATCCACACGCTCGTCGCGGCTTTCTGACTTTCTGCGGCCTGTTGATGCACTCCAGCTTAGCGGTGACCACCGAAGGGCTGCCGCTCGGGTTGACGGCCGTCCGGTTTTGGACGCGCAAGAAATTCAAAGGGACCAATGCCCTCAAGCGGAGTGTCAATCCCACACGCGTGCCGATTGAGCAAAAAGAAAGTGTGCGCTGGCTGGAAAACCTCCGGGAATCTAGCACGTTGCTCGGTGTGCCCGAACGCTGTGTACACATTGGGGACCGGGAAAGTGACATCTACGAGTTATTCTGTGCAGCCCAGGAAGCCAGCACGCATTTTGTGCTGCGCACGTGCGTGGACCGGCTGGCCGATGACGGACAGAAAACAGTCGCCACCGTGATGCAGCAGGTTCCGGTGAAAGCCGTTCACTCTGTCGAGATCACCGAGCAGAACGGAACGGTGCGTGAAGCGGTGCTGGAGATCAAGTATCGTCGCCTCCGGGTCTATGCGCCCAGGGCCAAACAGAAGCGCTATGGCCCACTCCGGCTCACCGTGATTCAGGCCCGCGAGCGCGACCAGCCCTCCGAAGGCGATCGCATTGACTGGAAGCTGATCACAAATCTAACGATCCGCTCACGGGCTGAGGCGATCGAAAAGCTAAATTGGTACGCGATGCGGTGGAAAATCGAACAGTTTCACAAGATCCTCAAATCCGGTTGCCGGGCGGAAGAGTCGAAACTACGCACGGCGGACCGGCTGGTGAATCTGCTCGCGCTCTTGTGCCTGCTGGCTTGGCGCCTGTTCTGGCTGACGATGATGAACCGCACGGCCCCCCAGGCCCCGCCTACCGTGGCGTTGACTCCCGTCGAAGTTCAAGTGCTGGACCGATTAGTGCTAGCGAAGAACCACCTCTCAGAAAACCACCCGACACTTACTACTTATCTGACCAAGGTAGCCCGGCTTGGTGGGTATCTGGCCCGCGCCCATGATCCTCCACCGGGTAACATCGTTCTCTGGCGCGGTTTGGCACGCCTCACAGACATTGAGATCGGCTTCTCATTGGGAGCACAACTTGTGGGTAATTGAAAGGTTGCTCTGACGCTTACCCTTAGCCAACAGCGACCATCCCAAAACGAAAGCGCGCCGCCCGCAAACCCACGGCCTTGGCGAACACTTCCAGCGCACCAGGCCGAACGAGTTTTATCGCATGGCGTTCCGCAAAAAGCGGTACAGCCGTTTGGAACAACGGCCGGCGGATGCCGATAGCTGGATTCGCGAGTATCATGAGAACCGGCCGCATGCGGGAACGTACGGCTTGGGGAAGACAGCGGGGCAGACTTTTCTGGATACTAAACCCGGAGCGCAGGAAAAGCAACTGGATCCTCTGACAGGTGCGGCTTCGTCGGACAATCCGGTTCCGCCTTCCCCGTCTGGGAGGGCTGCCTAAGAGTTTGTCAGAGCAAGTCTGAGCTATTACAGTTTATGGGTGTTCCATCCCTCGGTTGTACAACCGAGAAAGACCGCATTCTGGGAGATACTGTTTTGGGAAAACCCCGGCACAGTGTTTCTTTGACGCGCGGCAGCTGGCTTGGGATAAGATATTGGATCAATCTGCTCCGGTCACTGTGGCCGCTGCCAGTTGATCCGTGCCTGTCAGATCAAGTCTGAGCTACTACACCCCCCTGACCTCAATAGTCCAAGCAGGCCTGTCCATCAAACTTCGCAATAAAATTGTGTGCTGTTGCCTCCTCGCGCGACTTATTTGCCGATAGTAAGTAGCTTTACGCTGTTGTTGACGCAGCCTTCGTATCTTCGCTTACTTTTGCCATACTCGGCGCGATGGGGGCTGGTTGAAAACGACGGTGCCGGAAAAAACGGTTGTAGCACACGCGACAGCGCCACGGCAGAACCGCAAAGCTCAAAGCAATTTCCAGCGGGTTCTTACGATGTGACCTGGTAATCTGCTGTGATCCACACTTGGAGCAGCATTGCGGATTGTTCAAACTTCTAAAGCCGATCATTGGTGTAGATAAAACTAGCTTCGCACAAGTCTGTCCCGGATGGCAGCGATACCATTACGGGAAAGATTCGGTTTTATTGGGGCGTGCCGGGATGAGTGGTAACCATAGAGCCTGCTATTACCTGGTTAGGCCAACAGCCACTGAGCCGTGAGTGCCTCCCAAGCTCGGGCCCACTGTGGCACGATGGCATCTCATCGGAAGCAGAAGGCATAACCTCAACTTACCCGCAAACGGGCCACAGATTCTCGCCGTTTTGCCGAAGGCTTACCTGCCGGGTCCAGCCGCCGAAAGACGCGCCTGAAGGTGTCGTGCGACGGCTGGCCACCAGCAAAATCGAGAAACTCGCGCAACACTTCCTCTTTCGCTTCGGCAAACTCCGCCCTATCCACGCAGCTTTCGGCCCCACAAAGACAGGCACAGAAGGCAATCGCAAAGATGTCTAAAAGCTGGTGATGGCGCGCATTCGGACGGCGTGGGTCGGACAGGGTTGAAAACGTAGCGGCGAAACCGTTCATGAAGCATCTCCCGATTAGGAAGAACTATCATGAACCCAAACCACCTAGCCATAGCGGCTATCGCGCTGTTTTATATGCGATTGACCTGGTACAACGAAAGATATGCCAACCCTTTTATCTTCCATTGCAGAGCAAGCGGAAACCATCCTGACTGCGTTTCTTGCTTGGCAAGGCGCTCTCGGAGGAAAGGAGACCTACGCGACGCTCGACGCACAAGCCGTACAACTCCTCTCGGCGCCCCTGGCTACCTGGCCTCGCCTGCTCCGTTATAATCATCCTTCTAGCCCCTTTGCCCAAACCGCGCTGCGCGAGCACGCACAGACGATTGTGCATTTGCTCCCCACCATTGCTGTCCCCCGATCC
>JAFAZU010000128.1 GCA_019239585.1 Acidobacteriaceae bacterium | reverse complement strand
CTGGCGGGCTTGGTAGCAATCACCTGTCCTTGTTACTGGGTCAGTCCGACAGGCGCAATTATTCTGGGCGGCGTGGCTGGTGTTCTCGTGGTAGCCGCTGTGGAAGCTCTGGAGTGGCTGCGTATTGATGATCCGATTGGCGCAGTGCCCGTTCATGGCATTTGCGGAATTTGGGGAACTCTGTCGCTGGGCTTGTTTGCATCGGGTCAGTTCGGAGCCACAGGACCGCTTGGCCCGGATAATTCGGCTCCTCTCAAAGGCCTGTTTTATGGCGGAGGATTCACGCTCCTAACGGCGCAAATCATCGGCAGCGCTATCGTTACAGCCTCAACGTTTGCCGTCGCCATGGCAGTGATGTATGCCGTAAACGCATTCAAGCTGCTGCGGGTGTCCACGGAAGGCGAGGCTTACGGGCTGGACCTGCACGAGCATGGTATTTCAGCCTATCCGGAGTATGTAATTTCTTCACTAGGCAGACCGAGCGGCATGGCCGTGCGAGACGCGTATGGCGAAATGGAGCCGGCAACGGCACGGATCAACTTGCAGGAAGCTCATCCGCGCACCTCGTAAGAGTCGGAAGTGAGCGGGCGCTTGTTCGCTCACTTCATCCCCTTTGCCTTACGATACTCCGAGCTTTTCGGATGCCATTTGTGTTCCTTTCACGCGGTTCGTGATTTTCTCGAAAGCGATGTCACGGGCGCGGTTGGGCGAACCGTGCTTGGGCTTATCATCGATGCTGAAAGGTGAAAAACCGCAATCGTCAGTAGAGCCCAGGCGTTCTTTTGGAATGTACTTTGAGGCGAGCAGCAGATCGTCACGCACTTCCTCCGGCGTTTCGACGCGAGGGTTCTGCGGGTTGATCACTCCAATAAAGCAAACCTGCGGCACTCCATTCGCATCTTCCCGGCTATGCTCGCCGATGAGCTTGTAAACACGCTCTTTGTCTTTCTCGCTGGCAAGCTGCATCAAGAAGTAACCAGCGTTCATCCCGAACATGCTCGGAAGCAGACCGGCGTAGTCGACTTCGGCGCTGTGCGTCGAATCGCAGTCTCCGCCGGGGCAAGTATGAATGCCAATGTTTTTGCGCTCTTCCGGCGAGAAGCGATTGATGACACGGTTGTTCAGTTCGATAAATTGGCCCAACATGCCGCGTCCGGTCCAGGGATTCTTAGGGTCGTTTTTCAGGGCGAGGCGACCTTCCGTAAAGTCTATCGAGACTCGGGCAGCCCCGGCAGCGAAGCATTGGCGGATATCCTTTTCGCACTCATTGCACAAGTCCTCTAGAAATTGTTCCCGTGTGTAGCCCTTCACTTCCCCATCAAGCGGATACAGCAAGAAAAGCATAGATGGCGCAATCACGGCCTGCTTGACGGGCTTAGAGGCCATCTTTATCGCTTCCTTCAAATATTCGGCAGCGTAAGTTTTATAACGGAAGGGACCGCCCGTCAAACGAGGCAATTGTCGGTGGTGGCCGTCGGTGAAGATGGCAAAATACTGACCGTCAGCAGCCAGGTTGGGTGCGAGGCCTGTTCCCGCCAAGGTGTCAGTAAGAGGATAAGTGGCGAAGCTGGAAGCGCGCTGCTCGCCGTCCGATACAATCGGCGACCCGCTAGCCTCCATGCGTTCGATGGAGTCACGACAGGCTGCATCCTGTTCGCGCTTCAATTGCTCATGTGTAATTTTGCCTGCATCGTAGTCAGCCAGGGCGGCCTGGAGCTTGGCAGGTCTGGGAAGAGATCCAACGTTTTCTGTGGGAAGCGGCATATCGTGAAGTGAATCTTATCAGGTTCTAATGACTACCGGAAGGAACCGTGCCAAGATAGATTGATATCTTTCATGGCGACGCCAGCTCCCAAGAGATCTCCCTACCGGCAACGTAGAATCGATGCCATGCTTCACGACGGGACCACGGCTGGTCCCCCGCCCCCGGGGAATCCTCCATCGGCTCAGCCAATTTCTCGGCTGCCGCAAAGTTCCGGGCGGAAGCAGGCGCTTTCTTCACGCCCGTCTTCCTTGCGCTTTCTCTATATCGGGATTGCAGCGGTGCTTTCGTGCGCTTTGGCGGCGTGCTTCATTTTATTCCGCCAGGACCATTCTTCCCCTCCGAAGGCGCAGGCCCCTGCAAGCTCTGTGACGACATCAGTACCAGCGCAGGCATCTGCGCCGGTTGTTTCGGCTCGAACCGAAGCGCCTAAGCAGCCTGAACCAGTTCCGGAGCCGGTTCAGTTCAACATCCGGCGGTCGAAGTCCTTTGAAAAAATTGGCCCTGTCCGTCTGCGACTGGTCAAGACTTATCCAAGACGGAATGTGTGTGATTTATATATCGCTGCGGGTGGGCCTTCCTATCAGAAGCAAGTACACCTGGACAAACCGATTCAGATTGATTTTCCTGATGGCAACGGGTCAGCTGAACTGATTGTCACCAGTATCAGGGCCGATCAAATCAGCGGTTCAGTGCAGTGAAAGTAAGGCACAGCTAAGAGCGCGAGGCTGGCTTGAGTTTTATATCGACTGACTGTGGCCGATTATCCAGCACGGTCTTTTGCAGCCAAGTTCGATGGCGCAACCGGGCGTAGTTCTTGGTCAGAAGAAAACTCAAGTAGATCTCCGCGCGTTCCATGCGGGACAAATTTGCAGGGTCCCACTGCTTTGCCAACTGCATCAGATCGCGGTCTTCGTTTAGCCTGCCTATAATACTGAGCAGGACACGGTTTAGACAGTGGTAAGAGGGCGGTGAAAGATATTCGCGGCAGCCATACCAACTCCATTTATCACGGTAGTTCCACGAAAACAGAAGTTCTTTGAGGCCCTCGGTTCCATCCCGGAGCAACCGGGCCACGGTTTCGTCTTCCGTTTCGACGTACAGATCATAGAGGCCCAGGAGGGAAGTGAGAAAGCCGTCGAAGATGCCGGGAACGTCTCCCCCCGGTACTTCCGTATAGAAAGTGTTTCCATTCACGCGCTCGCGGATTCCGCCATTAGCTACATTCAGGTCGAAGATATCCGCCGACCGCCGCAGTAGTTCCAGCAAGTGAGGCCGTTTGGTCACGCGCCAGCCGCGCACAACAGCGCTCATAGCAAAACCTTGTGCATGAGCGGAGATCCACGGCGCACGCAGCAGCACACCGTTCTCTGGGTTGTCGAAATCCATGGTCCAGACCACGGCACCGTTTTGACACTGTACCGCATGGTCCTCCAACCATTCGATCTGCTTTAAAAACGCGCTGAGGTGTTGCGATCCTTTGCCCCGCAGATAGTGGCCTAACTGGACCAAGCCATACCAGGCGATGAACCCCGGCCAGTAGTTCGTTCCAGTTGTCCGTGACCAAGCCCTTGGGATCCCTGCCGCATCAAGGCGCATGGTGTCCCATGAAAGGCGGTCACTATAGAAGTAATAATGCAGTGAGTCGCGAGGTCCCGCCGCAGGGTCCACCTCCAACGGATAATGAAAGTCAAAACCTAAAATCTCCTGTTTTAATGTGCGGATCGCGCATGCCAATCCCGAATGATTGAGGCGGCGCTGCGCCGAGAAGTCCTGCTCCATTCGTGTTCTCCCATACCGGTATTCAAGCGGTGGGCTGTCCTACCACAAGTGCGCTACTGGCAGCATACGGTTGGGGTAAACAGTCCGGCAAGACTGAGGCGTACCGTCTAGAAGATACAGTACGATTCGCCAAGTAAGCGGAAAACTAAGCGTACTAAGAACAGAGCTAGTAACAACTAGTGTCGAACGAGTCTGTTTTCGAGATAGTTCAGCGGCTCAGGGCCGCTTCATCCATTTGTCGTACTCGCGCGTGTGACGGGATTCGAGATTGACTTCGCGTCCGGCGATAAACATCTGCTTAACGACCGTTCTGGTTTCCAGGGGATCGCCATCTGTGAGTATCAAGTCCGCGACTTTCCCTTTTTCAAGCGAGCCGATCTGGTCGCCTACGCCTAAAATTTCAGCGCTGTTGATTGTAAGGGCCTTGAGAGCTTCGTCATTCGGGAGGCCGAA
>JAFAZU010000444.1 GCA_019239585.1 Acidobacteriaceae bacterium | reverse complement strand
GCCTCTAATTCCAACATTTGCCTTTACTACGGGCAGAACTGGACCGATTCGGGTTGCATTGCACTTTACATACTGGATAGCGGGGCAAACAATGCGGAAGTTGGTCATCGGCGGTGGCTGCTTTACCCCCAGACTCAAATCATGGGTACCGGCGACGTTCCCGTGAACGGGAGCTATTACGGGGCGAATGCAGTTTGGGTTTTTGATGGACGCTACGGTTCACCCCGTCCTGCTACGCGCGATAATTTCGTAGCCTGGCCTCCACCCGGTTATGTTCCGTATCAGCTCGTATACCCTCGATGGTCATTCTCTTATCCTGGAGCCGACTTTTCCAATGCAACAGTCACGATGACGCGGAGCGGTTCACCGGTTGCAGTAAGGTTAGAAACTCTGGCTAATGGCTATGGGGAAAACACGCTCGTCTGGGTTCCGGATAACCAGGACCCGAACTCTTCCTTTACGCCGGTTGCGCCGGGATCTGATACACCAACCAACGTCAGCATCTCGAACGTGCTGATTGGGGGTACACCCCAGACATTCACCTACACGGTCACTGTCTTCGATCCAAGCCAGTCAGGAACCACCTCAGCGGGCTGGGTCAACATTGTTTCCAAAAATAGCGGCAAGTGCCTGGACGTGGCAGGAATTTCAACGGCACCCGGCGCTTCCCTGCAGCAGTGGACCTGCTGGGGCGGCGATCACCAGAAATTTCAGCTCATACCGGTCACGGGCGGCTATCAGATCACGATCAAGAACAGTGGTCTCAGCCTAGACGTCTGGGGCGGCTATCCAAATAACGCGAGCAACGGGTTACCCCTCAAACAGTGGACCTACTGGGGCGGCTCCAATCAGATCTTTCAACTCCAGACCACCGCGGATGGTTATTACACGATTCACCCAACTAATAGCGGTCAGTGCGTGGACGTCGCTGGAGGCCAGACAAACGATGGCGCAACAGTCTGGCAGTGGTCCTGCTGGGGCGGCAACAACCAGAAATGGTCGTTTATTCCCGTTCAGTGATATTTAGCGCCGCTGACTCCACCGGCGAGAGTGAATCAGAACGGAGCTGGGAACGCAGTGACCGGTTTTGAACGGCTCGTCCTGATAGTGTAGAATCGCCGTTTGTTGCGGTACTTTACCCTTTTCACCTGTGTTCTTGCCCTTTGCCCCTCCTCAGTTTGGGGGCAAGGCGGACTTACGCCTGGCACAGAGCCATTCATTGCCTTGCATGAGCGCTCCCTGGCGCTCCTTCATGTGCGTGTCATAGACGGAACCGGGAGCGCCGCGCGGGACAATCAAACCGTCATCATTGCGAACGGCCAGATCCGCGCAGTCGGGGCTTCGGAAAGTACTCCGGTGCCGGCCGACATGCGGCAAATTGACTTATCAGGGCACACCGTTTTCCCCGGCTTGGTCGGGATGCATGAGCATTTGTTTTATCCTTCAGGCGGCGGTGTGCCGATCTACAGCGAGCAGGCGTACAGCGCGCCGCGCCTGTATCTCGCCTCAGGCATTACTACCATGCGGACCGGCGGTTCGTTGGAGCCTTATACCGACATCAACATCAAACGGCTCATCGACAGCGGCAAAATGCCCGGACCCAAAATGGATGCAACCGGACCCTACATCGAAGGGCCGGGCAGCTTTTCCATTCAGATGCCAAGCATCACCTCGCCGGAGCAAGCCCGCCGCACCGTCGATTTCTGGGCGCAGGAGGGCGCTACTTCTTTTAAGGCGTACATGAACATCTCGCACGACGCATTGGGTGCGGCCATTCAGGAAGCTCATCGGCACGGTCTGAAAATAACAGGCCATCTTTGCTCGGTCGGCTTTACCGAAGCAGCGGAACTGGGCATCGACAATCTGGAGCACGGCTTGTTGGTGGATACAGAGTTCATGCCGGGTAAACAACGGGATGTGTGTCCAAATGGACCGCAGGCTACAGAATCGGTCACAAATTTGAATCTGAAAGGACCGGAAGCGCAGCGCATGATTCATACTTTGGTCGAGCATCATGTGGCTGTCACTTCTACCCTCGCGGTGTTTGAAGCTTTTCTGCCGGGACGTCCGCCGCTCGAAGGGCGCACTCTGGACATCATGTCACCGGAAGCAACAACCAGCTATTTGGGGGCAAAGGAGCGCGCGGCCAGCCGCCCAGGTGTTCGCGATGACAAATGGCTCAGGAAAGAAATGGACTTTGAGCGGGAGTTTGCTGCAGCGGGCGGTCTGCTGATGGCTGGTTGCGACCCTACGGGCAACGGGGGCGCTCCTCCCGGATTTGGCGATCAGCGAAATTTGGAGCTGCTGGTAGAGGCAGGCTTTAAGCCGGAAGAGGCAATCCGCATTTATACGCTCAATGGGGCGCAATATCTGGGCCAGGCGGATCGTATTGGTTCGATCACCCCCGGCAAGCAGGCGGATCTGGTTGTGGTTGCGGGTAATCCTTCGACCCAAATTGCAGATTGCGAAAAGGTCAAGTATGTATTCAAAGAGGGTGTTGCTTACGATCCGGCAAAACTGATCGGTTCTGTTCGCGGCACACTTGGTATCCACTAATGTCAAAATTTCTTCCGATAATTCCTCGTTTGTTTTGTGCCTACCTTTTTATTTCCTTTATTCAAGCGCAGGAATCTTCCCTCCCTTCGATTCTCAAGCAGTTGGAAGGATTGCACACGATTTCAAGCGTTACGATTTCCCCGGATGGGACGCAAGTGGCTTGGATCGCCTCTGCGCCGGATAACAAAGGAAACGACGTTTACGTATTTGATTTGAAGTCCAACGCGCCGAAGCGGATCAAGGTAGGCAATGAGATTGGAACTCATGAGAATGCCGGGGTTCGCTGGTCGCCGGATAGCAAGGAAATCGCCTTTCTTTCCGACGCTGGCTCGCCATCACAGCGGCAGGTGTATCGATGCGCAGCCGGAGACGTCAACGCACAGCGGCTTACTTCGCTGAAAGGATATGTCACCGACATCCACTGGTCGCCCGACGGGAAGCAGTTAGCGTTCCTTTATGCAGAAAGCGGAGGCGGAGGCGGTCCGTTAGAGGCAGTGCCTGCTCAAACCGGTGCGATCGGGAGCGAGATCCACAATCAGCGACTTACACTCATGGGCACGACGGGCGGCAATGTGCGCCAGATTTCCCCTCCTGAACTCAATATTTATGAGTATGACTGGGCTCCGGACGGAACACGTTTTGCGGCGTTGGCAGCTCCGGGTCCAGCCGATAACAATTGGTGGATTGCGCAGCTTTACACGGTGTCGG
>JAFAZU010000043.1 GCA_019239585.1 Acidobacteriaceae bacterium | reverse complement strand
GAGAAAACGCACGATTTCTATCAATCTCCGCGTGGACAAGAGAAGCCGGGATTACCAGTGCCCTGGCCGCCAAAATGGCGAAAAACGGTGAGATCCCCACTTGGCGATTTGGGAAAAGACTACGCGTATCGCGTGATTGGTTTGAAGCATGGGCGAAGACCGGAACGCAATGCGCGCATAACTCCAACACGCAATAGGGGTATAGCGCAAAGATTCGTGCAAAAACGGACATAGGAACGTAGATTTCCTCACATTGCCGATTGGTTGCCTAGCCCGCCTGGTCCGACACGTCTGCGGTAGACTGGACCTCTTCCATCTGACCCCAGTTGAGGAGGGCAGTCGTGGCCTCGATCGAAAGGACTGCGTATCCGCGTTTCCGGCACGAGCCGAACGCGCGCGAACTCCAGGATCTATTCACCCCGGCTCAGGACGAAGTCGGCTTTGCTCGGTCCCTTGTCCGTGAAAACGATGAGCACTTCTTTGCCGCTGTGCTGCTGCTGAAGTGCCTACAATATTTGGGCTATTTTCCGGAGTTATCCGCGATCCCCAAAGCAGTCGTGAATCAAGTCCGCATCTGTCTGCGGCTGCCGTTGGACGCGATGCCGGCATACCATCAGACCCGAACCATGCGCCGTCACCAGACTGCCATCCGCGACCACCTGCAGCTGAAGCCTCGGCATAGCCGCGAAGCGCGAAAGATTGCCGTGCGAACCGTCTTCGAGGCGGCACAGGTGATGGTGAATCCAGCGGACCTCATCAACGTGGCGGTCGAGCAGTTGCGGCTGAAGCAGTGCGAACTCCCGAGCTTTTCTACCCTCGACCGCATGGTAAACCGCGTCCGGACGGTCGTCCACCGGCGCGTGTTTGCCCAAGTGATGCGAAAGCTCAGCCCCGAACACGTGGGGCGGCTCGACGTGTTGCTGAGGACGACCGAGGTCGTTCAGCGGCACACGTCGTTTCAGGAGATCAAGGAGGCCCCGAAGAAACCGTCGCTCACCCATCTCGACGCGGTGCTGGATCACCTGACCTGGCTGGAATCTCTGGGCGACGTGGATTCACCGTTGAGCGGAATCCCACCGGCCCTACTCCAGCATTTTGCCACCGAAGCCAAGGCGCTGCACGCCGGAGAGTTGCGCGAAGTACAGGCACTAAAGCGATACACGCTCTTGCTGTGCCTGATCCATCGCATGCGTGTACGGACACGCGATGACGCCTCCGAGATGTTTGTAAAGCGCATGGACAAGATCCATCGCCAGGCGCGAGAGCGACTGCTCGAGATTCAGGCGCGCCAGCGGGAGAGGACGGAGAACCTGGTAGCCGCGCTCGCGGGCGTGATAGAAGCTGTCCGCAGCGACGACTCGAGCGAATCCAAGGTCCAGCGCATCGGCCAAGTCTTTGCGGAACGCGGCGGTATGGAACGTCTTCAGGAAGACTGCGAAGCCGTGCAGGCATGGAGCAGCAACAATTACCTGCCGTTGCTCGGGCCGCCTTACAAACGCCATCGGTACCTACTGTTCCGGCTCGTCGGCGCGCTACCGTTTATCTCGACGACCCAGGAACGGGCTCTGCTCGATGCGCTCGCCCTCGTCCGGGCGAATCAGAACCGGCGGGCGGAATGGATTCCCGCTGAAGACATCGACTTCAGTTTCGTCAGTGAACGCCGGTGGAACGACGTCGTATTCCGTGTACGAAACGGCAGACGCGAGATGCACCGGAGGCAGTTCGAGATTTGCGTATTCACGCACCTCGCGCTCGAATTACGAACGTGTGATATGGCCGTCCCTGGGTCGGAACAGTACGCCGACTACCGCGATCAGCTTCTGCCGTGGGCTGAGTGCGAGCCGCTGGTGGAAGGCTACTGCAAGAAACTCGGGTTGCCCGGCACGGCAGACGAGTTCGTTCAGCAATTGCGAACGGAATTGGACTCCACGGCGGTGGAAGTGGACGCCGACTTCCCGAGCAACACGGCCGTCAGTATTAATAAGGATGGCGAGCCGGTACTCAAACGCCCGGCGGCCAACAAGCCGCCGGCGTCGGCCACCGAACTGGAGGCGGCTCTCCATGCTTTTCTGCCTGAGCGGAGCTTGCTCGATATGGTGTGGCTCACGAACGCGGCGACCCGGTTCACCCGCCACTTCGGGCCGATCTCCGGGCTCGAGGCGAAACTGGATCAGCTCGATGAAAAACACTGCGCCGCCGTGTTCGTGATGGGGTCCGGTCTAGGCGTCACGCAGGGCGCACGTCACATGCACGGGCTGGTCACCGCGTCCACTCTCGCCCTGATCAACCGCCGTCATGTGACCACCGACAAGCTCGACGCCGCGCACCGGGACATTCTCGACTCATACCAGCAGTTCGAACTGCCGCGCTGCTGGGGCTCAGGCAAGACGGCGGCGTTCGACGGGAGTTTATTCGAACTGTCCGAACAGAATCTTCTCGCCGACCTGCATTTCCGCTACCGGCTGAAAGGCGCGGTCGCTTTCCAGGTGGTCAGCGACCTGTATATCGCCCTGTTCACACATTTCATTCCGCCGGGCGTCTGGGAAGCGATTTACATTATCGAAGCGCTAATGAAGAACCGCTCGAAGATCCAGCCGGATACGGTGTTCGCCGACACGCAAGGGCAGTCTACGCCCGTCTTCGCCTTTACCTATCTGCTCGGCATCAAGCTCATGCCGCGCATCCGCCATTGGAAAGACCTGAGCTTCTTCCGGCCTTCGAAGAACGTCCGTTACACCCACATCGACGGTCTGTTCAAGGAGCCGATCGACTGGGACCTGATCCGGACGCACTGGCGGGATTTGATGCAGGTTGCACTTTCGATCTACACCGGCCGGATCTCTTCGCCTATCCTGCTGCGCAAACTAAGCCACTACAGCCGCAAGAACCGGCTGTATCAGGCTGCCCAGGAACTTGGCCGCGTGCAGCGGACCATCTACCTGCTGCGCTGGATTTCCGACATTTCGCTACGCAGTGGCGTGACGGCCGGCACGAACAGCGTCGAAGGCTACCACGCGCTGGCGAAATGGCTGCAATTTGGCGTCGAGGGAGTGATTCAGGAGAACGATCCCGACGAACAGCAGAAGCGGGTTCGGTATCTGGGGCTGCTGGCGTCGGCCCTGATCTACTGGAACGTAGTCGAGATCAGCCGCGCCATTGACGAACTGGTCAGCCAGGGATACCCGGTGAACGAGGCGGATCTGGCTTACCTCAGCCCGTACATCACGCGCCACATCAAACGATTCGGCGATTACACAATTCATACGGATCTGGTGCCCGGTCCCATCCGTCACGAGCTGTCGCTCACGCGCAAGAGTCCCGGCCGTGCGGTGCAGCAGGCGTTGCCGTTTGCGGTGGAGGCGTAAGGCCATGCCGCGCAAAACGGTGGAGACGGCGTTCGGCTCCGTCGATGAAAAGGCTCTCGAAACCCTGCAGAACTCCTTTGACACCCGGCGCCTGCTGGAAGCGGTCGATGCCGTCGACCAAGTCCGCTACCGGATCGACGGGCTGCGGGACGATCTGCTCGATCTCCGCCGCATGGCGGCGGAGGTCATCAATGAGGATTACGGCAACGGTCCGGCGCGGGAAGAGCCAATCTGGGAGCTGGCCGAGATGCTCGCGTCCGAGATGCTGGAATTCGCCAACGGCCTAAGGGAGGCCTACCGGGCGGTCGAGCCGCTGGAATCGCTCGCGCCTGGGGAAGACTGGGACGTGGCGGAGGACGGCGAGGAGGAGGAGGAGGAGGGGTGAAGATAACAGCCCTTATACGCTCAGTTCTGCCTGAACTCAGCGTATAACGCAGCCCTTCCGCCGGTTATATCTTCCAAAAAACTGAGCGTATAACAAAGACATGGTTTCCGTCGTGGATCGCTTTTGCCGGTTTCTCGACCGGGCAGAACGGAGCCCTCTGACCCGCCGTAATTACCGGAGCGATCTGGAAGGCCTCGCAACGTGGTTTGAGGGCCAGAACGGGTGTTCGTTTTCGCCCGATCAGATCACCTCCACCGATTTGCGCGAATACAAGAGGTGGCTTGCTGGACAGGCACTGAAGCCAGCCACGATCAACCGGAAATTCGCAAGCCTCAGATGCTTTCTCAACTGGGCCGTCGATGTGCGTTTACTCCGCCGCGGGCACGGCCTTCGCATTCCCAAACCCGTGCGGGAGCAGCGCCGCGGGCCGCGATGGCTGGACCGGCGCGAGCAACACCGACTGATACGAGCAGTAGAGCGCGCCGGTAAGTCCCGCGATGTCGCCGCGATCCTGCTCATGCTGAACACCGGCCTGCGTGTCGCCGAATTGTGCGCTTTGGTGTGGAGGGACATCCGCGTTACGGATCGACACGGCACCGTGACGGTACGGAACGGCAAGGGAAGCAAACACCGGGAGATCCCACTCAATAAGGATGCACGACGGGTCCTGCTGTTACTCGGCTACCGCGAGCACGCGGGAAAGGCTACGCCGGTGTTCCTGGGGCAGCGCGGCCGATTAACGCCACGGGGCTTCCAGCTCCTGCTGGGGCACTACGTAAAAGCCGCCAATCTCCAGGAGGTCACCCCCCATTCGCTGCGACACAGCTTTTGTAAGAATCTCGCGAACGCCGGCGTCAGCCTGGAGAAGATCGCGGCGCTCGCCGGTCACGAGTCATTGGAGACCACACGACGATATTGCGAGCCGTCGCTGGGGGAATTGGAAGAAGCCGTGGAGTTGGTCAGCGAAGAAGAGTAGCGAACCTTACGTTCCTATGTCCGTTTTTGCACGAATCTTTGCGCTACGCCATTTGGGGCATCGGCAAAGCGTCGACAACCAAGCTGGCTGAATTCGGAGTAATCAATGCCGCCCAACTCGCGGCACTCGATCCGAGCCGGGCGCGACGCTTGCTCACGGTCGTGGGTGGTCGCCTTGTTTTTGAACTGCAAGGAGTTTCCTGCTTGCCCTTGGAGCTTCTCGCGCCGACGCGCAAAGGAATCGCCGTTACTCGATCCTTCGGACAACCAGTCACGAGCTGGCAGGAGATGAGCGAAGCGCTCACAACCTACGCCACACGAGCTGGGGAGAAGTTACGCCAACACCAAGTCGTCACTCGGCATCTCACCGCATTCATGCACACCAACTGCTTCAACCAAGAACCTTGGTACGCCAATGCCGCCCATGGCACCTTTACGATGGCCACGAATGACACCTTGCAGCTCGCAGAAATGGCGGTACAGCTTGGCAAGCAGATTTGGCGTGATGGCTATCAATACGCGAAAGCCGGCGTACTATTGACGGAATTGCAACGAGAGACGCCCGAGCAATTGCCTTTACTGCCAGGCGTCGATACCGAGCGCCGATCGAAGTTATGGCGGACGGTCGATCAGGTGAATCGTGACTTCGGACGCGAGTCCGTCCGGCTGTTGGGGAGCGGATTACACCGAAAGTGGAAGGTACGCGCCGATCATCGTTCGCCACGGTGGACAACGAACTGGAACGAGATTCCACGCGTCAAAGCATAAGGAATTTAGCCGTTATCGATGTGCATGGCTCCCTGCTTACTCCTGATCCTTGCGGCTTCCCCCCTGCTGGAGCCACTCTTCTGAGGAGCAGCGGTTGCAGAGGTACTCCGGGTCTCCGTCCCCGCTACAAGTGCAGGGTTCGAGTAGATCTTTCTTAGCCATTTCGACGTGTTGTTCCTGCGTGCCGCCGCAAACTTTCCAGCCCCTACACCCTTGGTCCATGTATCGTTGATCAGCCATTCATTGTGGTTCATGGAATGTGTTCCTTTGGTCTCCTTTGTGTCTGCCTTCGCCCTCTT
>JAFAZU010000377.1 GCA_019239585.1 Acidobacteriaceae bacterium | reverse complement strand
GAACGCTCTCATCGGAGAACACTGCGCCGGTGCTTAATTCAATCAATGCCATCTCGACCGTCATGCTACCACGCGAGAATAGAATCATAGAGTACTCGTGCGAAGCAAAAGACTGCAGCAAAAAGAGAAGCGAGAGAAATCTACCCTTTGTGGCGGAGTTTATCGTGCAACGGTTCAGGAATGTCCACAGTGGTTCGGACTGACATTTTTTATTATGCCTAAAGTGACATAAATAAGCACACTACTTAAAATCGGGCTGGAAGAGTTTGCGCAGATATGAGAATTTTCCGGCGGATGTGGGTTGCATCCGCCGGGTTCCTGCCGGAGTCGGAGGCGTGAGTATTTTTCGTGGGTACCATACTCAGCGATTAGCGCCTGCTTGCTAAATACAGAGTAGTAGTCGCCACTTCTTCTTGCGCCTGTTCACGAGCTTTCTGTTCCCCTTTACTTACCGATAAGCGCGCGCCTCTGCCGTTATCGCTCCAGATTTCGGATAGGAAATACTGGTCGTTATAGCGATGAAAAACCAGTTTGGGCTGGCTCTTTCCGCTCAGCGGGACTCCAGAGCCGAGGATGAGCGCGCAACCGCCTCTGCTTCGCAGAATCTGGTAATCATGAGCCATCGGCCTCTCGATTGTGTACTGGCCTGATGCGCAGTTTTGATCGCTTACTTGAAAGGCGAACGGCACGTTGCTGGCGAGTTTGTAGGATTGGGCTGAAGCTCCCGTTCCAAACAAGCAGAGTAGGCCACCGGCCATCGATAATGTTGCTAATTGGCGTTTCATTTGCTAGTTCCTTTTCTGATCTTTGAATTCCCTTTTGCCGGGATGCCGATAAATAGGCAAGTATCCGGCCTTTGTGCGACGTTTCAGGAATGTTGAAAACATTAGGCTTACCGGCGGCGGAAAACGCCGTACGGCATATTTTGAAAGAAAAGGCGGAATTCTGTAACCAAAAGGTGAAAGGATTAGCAAGAGATGGTCAGTCCCGAAGCAGGTGAGCGCAGCATCGAGTTCACTCTCCGCACGTGCGCCTTGCTGGACTCGGTACGGGCCCTGCACGAGGCGCGGAGTTCGTCCAAATTACGCAAGGTTCTTGAGAAGCACATTCTGTCAATTGTTCAGGACCTGATCCCGGCTGATCGAGGCGCGGTCCTCCTGGAAGAACACCTTAGCGAAGACTTAAGCATCGATCGGCCATTGCTCTTGCGCATGCGCACGGAGCATACGGCGATTTTGGAGCGCCTAGAAGGTCGCTGTGTGCTCCTTGCGCCTTTGCTTGTTCGCAGCGAGGTCGCCGGAACTGTTTATCTGGAAAGCTGTGATCCCAGTCCGCCCTTCGGAGAGTCGCAGCTTCTTCTCTTAACGGCCATTGCCCGCATTGCCTCGGTTGCCCTCGAAAATGCGTTTCAATTGGAGTGGCTACGAAGCGAAGTGGTCCGGCTTGAGCGCGACCTGAACGATAACGACGAAATGGCCGGAGACAGCCAAAAGCTGAGAGAGCTTCGCGATAAAATCGCCCGTGTTGCGCCGAAAAACACAACGGTTCTGATTATTGGAGAAAGCGGCACCGGCAAAGAGCTGGTGGCGCGGTCATTGCACCGCCAAAGCATACGCGCCAATAATCCCTTTGTTGCGATCAACTGCGCGGCCCTCACGGAGACTCTGCTCGAAAGCGAGCTGTTCGGATATGAAAAAGGCGCGTTCACAGGGGCTGTGGCGCAAAAGCAGGGACGTTTAGAAGCCGGCGAAGGCGGGACCGTGTTTCTTGACGAAGTCGGAGAGATGCCGCTCAGCCTTCAAGCAAAACTTTTGCGGGTCCTGCAGAATCGCGAATTTCAACGCGTGGGAGGCACTCGCACTATTCCGCTAGATATCCGCCTCATTGCCGCTACGCATCGCGACTTGCCTGAAGCCGTGCGCCAGGGCTCTTTCAGGGAAGATCTGTTTTACCGTCTGAATGTGGTGACCTTGCACACTCCGGCCCTGCGCGACCGTCCGGAAGACGTTATTACTTTGGCTCACCACTTTGCGGGGCGCTTTGGAGAAAAGTGCGGGCGACGCGTCAACGGTATTTCGCCGGAAGCGCGCAATGCGCTGCGAAACTATGATTGGCCGGGAAATGTGCGGGAACTAGAGAATGCTATCGAGCACGCGGTCGTGCTCGGCTCAAGTGAGGTGATTTTGGCCGAGGACCTTCCAGAGTCGTTGCGAGATCAGTGGGCGGAGGCTAACCCACGCGAGGCAGGCATGCTGCAGCGGGCGGTCAACTCCGCGAAACGCGCAGCGGTGAAGCGGGCGTACGAGCTTTCGAAACAGGATCATAATGAAGCGGCGCGGCTGTTAGGCGTACACCCGAACTACCTATATCGGTTGCTTCACCACTTAAACTTGCAGCCATTTGTGAAAGCGCTGACGAGCGATTAGCAGTGTCTGTTAAAACGGTCTATCTTTCACTCGGCAGTAATTTAGGTGATCGGCAGCTTCATTTGCAACGTGCCGTGGCTTGCTTGGAAGGAGAGGGGGTCAAGGTGCAGCGGCAAT
>JAFAZU010000365.1 GCA_019239585.1 Acidobacteriaceae bacterium | reverse complement strand
CTCTCTCGATCACGCCGTTGCCGACGGAAGCGTGACGGTTTTTGACGCCATTAGTTCCAATCGCACCCGCACCGGCACAGGGGAACACGCTGAGTATTGGACCAAAGAGGACAAAGTTCTGCTCAATGGAGGAACGCCGCAGATGATCGACAGCTATAAAGGCCTTACCAAGGGACAACAGTTGACTTATTTCAACTCCGATGACCGTTTGATTGTCGATGGTCAAGCCAAAAAGCTCGCCTTCACGCAAATGAAGAAAAAGTAGGGCCCGATGTGAAGCTGCCTGTCTGTTTGCCGTTTGGCAACTGTATGGGTTATTTCAAGTAAATGTGTTTCTTCCTGATCTGTACAAGAGCCACGGGCACATACATTTCACAATCGAAAGTTCAGTTTATGCTGCTGACCAGGATAATCAATCGTGAGGACGATGGCTGTTCCGAGCGAAGGAGGCGGGAAAGCTTCAGTTCCTGTTTTCCCCTACGCAGTTAAATCAAATTTGCTGGCTCAAAATGAGATACTGGCCAGCCAGATGTCACTTTACCGCAATCGCCACATATTGTTCCAGAGAGTAGTTCTATTACTCAGAACAGAAAATTACTGCCGACCAGACCGCGAGGGAAACCAAGGACACCACCTGTTCACTTGCAGAGATCGCGGAAAAATTGCCACGGACACGTCCGGTAATTGTTCCTGGCAAGCGTCTAGAAACTGGACGACTTCCGACACGGTGAGGGTTGAGTCGGCTTCCATGAAGAGAACGCGCTGTGTTCTAGTTTGAAATTTTTGACGGATTTGGCCGAATAATTCTGATCGCTCTGTCCGAATGCCATTGAGTGCTAAAGCATGATCCTTCAGAAGAGAGACAACCACGTATCCTTCCTCCCAACATTCCAAAGGTGGTGTCGGCATCGGGATGGGATTGAGGAGCCAAAATCCGACATTCGGCTTAAGGGGCAGAAGTGACAGTAAGGCCAAAATCAGAAACACGGTGGCCACTGGTGCGGCACTCATAGAGAGGAAGACACCCCCCGAAAGCAGTTGGTTCCTGTAGGAAGCGAAACCGAAGAATCACAGGTTTCCTGCGGATTTCATTCAGCTTCAGGATCGCAAAACAGGGTTCAGGGAAAATTGGGATCGGCAGTTAGCACTTTTCGTCAGCGCCACGGGTCAAGTCTCCTGGAAACGAACTCTCATCTTGAACATGCCCCAACCGTTCTCGTGGCCATTCGATAGTTCCGATCAGTTCCTGTGGCAATGGTTTGAGTCATTGGTTGGAAATGCCATATGTAAGGACGACACGGGATCAAATACTGATAAAGCGCTCACGGCAAGCAGATTGGTAAATCGCGGCAATTGGTCAGGTAAAGTTACACGCAAACCGGTCACTTCGTTCCCGGCTCCGTCAGAAATGATTAATCAATCCACTCTGCGATAGATCCAGCTTAATTTCGTTTCTCCTACCAGCTTGTAATGAGCCAACCAGGGTTTCAATTCCGGAAATGCGCTGGGGCTCAACTTCGGATTGAACCGGCTCAAGCCGTCCACAATCCAGGTAGGATGGGAGCGGAGCAACTCCCGGCGGTTCAGCGCGGCAGACTTGCTGTAAATGGCTGTTGTTCCGGAAAGGTGCCGGTCGGCCGGCACGCCCGTCAGCGGCTGAGAATCCCAGAACCGGCCGTCTGAAACCAGCCGCGTATAGACATACACATCGGGACGGTAGCCCCATACCAAAAGCGTGTCCCCAGGCTTTGTCCAAGTATTCATTTGATGCACAACGTCTTGGCTGTCCAGGTCCATTTGGACGTCAGACCAGTTGGGTCGTCGACCACGGAGGTTATCGACCGTCAGAGAAAGGTAACGAGGTCCGAAACGAATGGAGGGAACAAGTAACAGGATTACTAGGGTAAGAATTGCTGCACGGCGACGTTCCCGAACCATCCATATCCATCCACGCGACCCTGCGATCACGAGAGGCGGCAGGAGCTGCAGAAAGTAGTGCGGAGCAAAACGGCCTCCCAAGACAACGGCCGCAAACGAAAAGCCGATCCAGGTACCGAGTTTCCAGCGATCGTCGCGGTTCACCCTCCTCAAAGCCCCCATTGCCCCTAGGGCCAGAGCAGCATGGAACCCGATCCAATTGAAAGTGCGGGCCGTGCCGTTGGCAAGCGGATGAGTGACCGGCGAGCCTTTGGTATAGATCAGTCCCCAGCGCCAAACCTGCTCGACGTAACCGGGCCATGCGCCTGCAAAGAACATAACGAGAAACCCGGCAGCAACCGGAAGCGCAAACCCGACGATCAGCCAAATCACTTCCGGCATGAGCCATGCCGCGCAGGTCGCCAGTACAAATAGCGCCTTTGCATTAGCAAGAAATGCAATCCCGCAAAACACTCCGGCCCAGACCGGTTTCCGGCAATAAGCGAAGTAGACAGCAGCCAAATGCGGCACGAGCATGACCGCGTCTGCCGCAAACGGAATTACGGCCGAAGGCAAGTAAAATGTCATAAAAAAGGCCAGCAAACTGGCAGCGGCATAGCCTTCCGCTTCGCCCCACCAGCAACGTGCTAATCGATAAGTCAGATAACAAGCAGCGCAAATATAAGCGGCATCGAGAAGCCGCAAGGGCCAGCTTGCAAATCCCCCAATGGGCAAATAATAGAACGCGCTGAGCGGCGGTTTATCGTACCAGAAATCACGGTACGGCACCTTCCCGTGCAACACATTGATAGCGGCTGCCAGATGGTAATCCTCATCAGCCCACAGAAGATGAGCGTGCGCCAGACGCAAACAACTGAGGACGAGAACTAGGCCCATCGTCATTTGTTGCGCTCTGCGGTGGCTTAATAATGAAACCAAGAACTGTGTCCTGCGCGTATCATAGGACATAGACCATTTAGGATTGGATTGGAAACTCACAAACGCGTGAGAACTCTGCAAACAGTTGAGATTTCAAAGTCATATAACGGCCGCAAAGTTGTCGACAACGTAAGCGTTCGCATCGAGCAGGGCGAAGTGGTCGGTCTGCTGGGTCCGAACGGCGCTGGTAAGACAACATCGTTCTACATCACGGTGGGATTGATTAGCCCTGAGTCCGGGCAAGTTCTGCTCGACCACGAGCCGATCACGCATCTGCCGATGTACCAGCGCGCGCGCCGCGGCATCAGCTATCTCCCGCAGGAGCCTTCGGTCTTTCGCAAGCTGAGCGTGGAAGACAATCTGATGGCGATTCTGCAAACGCTGCGAATCAGCGGCCATGAGCGTCGCGAGCGCATGGCCAATCTGATCAGCGATCTCGGCCTTGAAACGGTTCGCCACAGCAAAGGTTACATGCTTTCGGGCGGAGAAAGACGGCGTGTGGAGATTGCGCGCTCGCTCGTTTTGCGTCCCGATTTTATCCTGCTCGATGAACCATTTTCCGGCATTGACCCGATTCAGGTTCTCGAATTGCAGCGCATTATCGGTGACTTGAAGGGCCGTGGCATCGGCGTGCTGGTGACCGATCATAACGTGCGGGAAACGCTGGCAGTAACGGACCGCGCTTACATCATCAGCAATGGCCGCATCTTCCGGGCTGGCTCCCCTGAGTCGCTCGGCCATGATCCGGAGGTCCGCCGGATCTACCTGGGCGAGAACTTCTATCTGCCGCCCAGCTTAGCTTCCTAAAACTCCGAATCTTCACGGTGAAAGACGGAAAGGCCACGGTTTTTCCTGATGGAACGTTTATCGTTTTCGGTGTTAAACTGAAATCCTGATGAGTTCGCTTTCGCAACGGTTACACCTCGGCGTTCAGCAAAAGCAGATTCTCACACCCGGCCTGGTGCAGATGGTCACTGTTCTTCAGTTGAATCGCATGGAGCTGAAGGACATGATCGTCAATGAGATTGCCGAAAATCCTGTTCTGGAGGAAGCGGCGGAAAGCGGTGAAGAGCTGACGCCCGCTGAGGTGCAAGCCATGCTCGAACGGGAGCGGGATGCTAATTCCAACGACGGGGCGAATTCTACGCATGTGGAAGGAACAGAGTCGGCAGGAGCATTTGAATCCGCTGATGGTGATAGTTCTCTTGAGGGAGGGTCGGGAGATAACACAGACAGCTCCTCCGTCGTATCATCCACATCGGAGGAAGCGAGCAAAACAGAAACAGATTCGTTCGAGCAGATTGACTTTGGTAGTTTTTTCGACGACTATTTAGATCCAGGTTATAAAAGCCCGTCCTCTGAAGTGGTCGAAAAACCATCATTCGAAACCTTCCTTTCCTCTCCCGTCACTTTAGCTGATCATCTGCAAAGCCAGCTAAGCGTGATGGTGCTGCCGGATTCGGTCCGGCAAGCGGCCAATAGTATTATCGGCAATCTGGAAGAAAGTGGTTATCTTACAACTCCGCTTGAAGAAATTGCTGTCGCGGAAGGCCTACATTTGGACCGTGTCCGAGCGGGCTTAAAAGCGGTGCAGTCGCTGGACCCTACCGGTGTGGGGGCGCGCAATCTTCGGGAATGCCTGCTGTTGCAACTGGAAGCGCGCGGCTGCCGTGATGGCGTAGCTTGGATCATTATTCATGACCATCTGAAGCTGCTGGAAATGCGCCATTTGTCGCAGCTTGCCAAAGTGATGGGCAGACCTGCGGAGCATATTCAAATTGCGGTGAATGTCATCCGACATCTCGATCCTGCTCCGGGACTACGGTTTTCCAGCGGCGGAGCGCGGCAAGTCGAGCCGGATGTATACATTTCCAAAGACGGAGAAGATTACGTCATTACGCTCAATGATGACGATATCCCTCAATTGCGCCTGAACGGGGAATACAAGCGCATGGTGGATCGCGAGCAGGAGCCGAATAAGGACGTTCGCAACTATGTGAAAGAGCGATACGCCTCGGCACTGCAACTGATCAAAAACATCGAGCAGCGCAAGCAAACGATCCTGCGGGTTTGCCAATCTATTGTGCGCCGACAGGGGGATTTTCTTGAGTTCGGCATCGATCATTTGAAGCCGATGATGATTAAAGAAGTGGCGGAAGAGATCGGTGTACATCCTTCTACGGTCAGCCGCGCCGTCGCCAGCAAATACACGCACACGCCGCAAGGAGTTTTCGAGTTGCGCTATTTCTTCTCCGAGGCGGTACAAGGTCCTTCCGGAAGCGCCACGCCGCTGCTGATTGTCAAGCGGCGCGTCAAAAAAATGATTGAGGATGAAAACTCTGCTCACCCACTGACCGATGAGCAGATCACAGCCCGCCTGCAGGCTGAAGGCATACAAGTGACTCGTCGTACAGTCGCGAAATATCGGGAGGATATGAAAATTCCTTCAACACATCAGCGCCGCGTACGCGCCTAATAAACGGGAGACTATCTCATTTTGCGGGCTGCGGAATCTGCATGGCAGTCCGCTTGTAGAGGCAATTATGAAGCTGATCTACTCCGGAAAAACGAAAGAATTCACCCCTGAGTTCGAGGAACGTGTTGTTACCAAGCTTGCCAAGCTGAGCAAGGTTTCAGAACAGCGCGGGGAACGTGAGGTCCATTTCGTGCATCAGGTAGAACGCCACCTTCACAAAGTGGAGATCCTGATGACCTTCTATGACCATCAACTGGTTGGAGAAGGCGCTGATGCGGACCTTACGGTAGCCCTTACGCAGGCTGTCGAGAAACTCGAAAAGCAGCTTCTCAAGCATCGTGATCGCTGGCGCGATACTCACCGCGCCGCCAAAACCGTTCGATCCGATAAGGAGAATTGGGACGGCGCGCCTATTCACGCGGATCGCTCCCTTGAGAAGACTGAAAGGGGGAGCAAATCGGGCGTGAACGGAACCGAGCGCAAGCCCAAAGTTTTTCGCGTCAATTATGACGGTCGCAAGCCGATGACGCTGGAGGAAGCCCTTCTTGAGATGGACGGCGAAACGGATTACGTGGTTTACCGGAACTCCCAACGTAATTGCCTGTCTGTTCTCGTGAAGCGTCCTGACGGCAACTTCGATCTGATCGAATCCTGAAGTAGCTGAGAGCGCTAAATTCCTGTCCTGATTCGCTCTTTTTGAACGATTTACCCTGAAATTGTATGCCGAAGTCGAAGAACAACGGGGCCGGTGTGCCGCCATCCAATGCGCCCGCGACGACGGGCGCGGATCTGGTGATTATTACAGGCATCAGCGGCTCCGGTAAGCTCACAGCTTTAAAGGCTTTTGAAGACCTTGGCTTCTACGCTGTCGACAATCTGCCCATTGCGCTGGTTCCCAAATTTGCTGACCTGACGCTGGACTCCAAAACTCAGAAACGCTCGGCTGTGACGATCGACATCCGTGAGGGCGAGGCGCTCAAGAAATTTCCCCAAATTTACGCCGAACTGAAAAACAGGGTTCATCCCACCATCGTTTTTCTGGATGCCGATGACGAAGTTCTACAGCGTAGATTTAGCGAAACCAGAAGACCTCATCCATTGGGATCTGCTTCCACGGTATTGAGCAGCATCGCGGACGAGAGAAAAGAGTTGAAAGCAATTCGGGATTTGGCCGACCTTTACATTGACACATCGAAGCTGAACGTACATGATCTTCGACGCCAGATCTCAGAAAAGTTCAAAGATCTGGACGATCCTGCCAATATCACGGTTTACATTAACAGTTTCGGTTTCCGTTACGGCGTGCCTCCTGACAGCGACTTGGTGTTTGATGTTCGCTTTCTGCCGAACCCGAACTATATCCCGGAGTTCAAACATCTGACCGGGCGGCATCCGAGCGTTGCCCGCTATATCCGCTCTTTTCCGCAAACGACGGAATTCATCGAACGGATTTCAGATCTGCTGATCTACCTGCTGCCGCACTATATTCGCGAGGGCAAGAGCTATCTCACGATCTCTTTTGGCTGCACAGGCGGTCACCACCGCTCGGTTCTGATCGCGCACGAAATCAACAAGCGCCTGAAGAAGGCGGGATTCACCGTAAAAGAACGCCATCGCGACGCAGAGCGCCAGTAGGTTTGCTGGAAGACACTTTAACAACTCTTTTCGGACCGGGGAAACGCATCGGGATCTTGCTCTTCCGGCGAACCATCCGTACATTGGAGGTCCTTTTCAATCGCTACTCTGAGAGAAGATCCATCAACAGGCAGGTCGAAATACATGCCGATAGCGTCGCTGTTCGCCCACTGCTTCACATCGTTGCCGGGAGCAGATACTCGGATTACTCCGCCCACGAACGATGCCGCCGCCGTATGCTGACCATACGGTTCCAGAATGTACCGCATGCGCGTATTGCCGGGAAAACTCACGTCCTCTTCCAGCGCGACACCGGAAGCTAATTCATTGACCTCACGCTGATTGACGCGGAGACGAAGACTATTTTGACGAAAGCGCAGCTTCATCTTTTACAATTTTACCCGCCAGTCGCCGGAGTAAATGTTGAATCGCCGCTCGCGGGCAAAACCGATCAGCGTCACTCCAAACTCGCGCGCCGTTTCAATAGCCAAGCTTGAGGGTGCTCCTACCGTCACAAGCATAACGCCGCCCGCCATTACGGTCTTTTGCACCAGTTCAAAGCTGCTGCGGCTGCTCAGAAACAGGATGCGATCACGCAAGGGCAAACGCCCCTGCAACAGGCAAGAGCCGACGAGCTTATCTAACGCGTTATGACGGCCTATGTCTTCGAACACCTGTTCGATTCCCCCCTGTGGGTTGACCAGAGCAGCAGCATGCAATCCGCCTGTTTTCGAAAAAGCTTTTTGCTGCTCGGCCAGCAGCGACGGCAATTGATCAATCAGAGACGCCTCTGCTATCAGCGCGTCACTGTTTGCAGCCCCATAATCAGGCCACGCAATTGCCTCGCGGCTGCGCTTCCCGCAAACTCCGCAACTGGAGTTTACTACCGTATTGCGCTGGAGCTTCCAGGCATCCAAATCAACATCTCGGGCCAGTTCCGCCACAATCTCGTTAGACGGCTCCGCGCCTAGAACGCGCAGATCTACCAAGTCCTCCGCGCCACGGATAACGCCTTCGGACAAAAGCAATCCTGCCGCCAGCTCACGATCATGTCCGGGCGTTCGCATCGTCAGGGCAAGACTCTGCGTGTGAGTGACATCCTTAAACCAGTAGCTCACCCGAATATCGAGCGGTTCTTCCGTAGCGACCGTATCGACAATTCGTTCTGGCCGTCCATCACGGATACGTTTGATATCGAAGCGGCGCACCAGTAAGGAGCTATTGTCATCTATGCCGGTCAATTGCTAATCTCACATAGGCCAGTTATAGGGAGATGTCCCCTGCGCGTCACAGAGCATAGCCTAATGTCTATCGTTCACTGTTAAACTAACGTTTCCGCGTGGAGAGAGCTTCCCGGTTGTCTCATCGTAGTCAACCTCATTGGCACGCAAAACGGTAACGTGGGGCGAGTTCTTTGTCCATATCTCTACCAGGACATTGCCCTTCAGATGGACGATGGATGCAGCCCACTCCTTGTCAATGCTATTTGCCACGAGTGTAAGTCTTGAGCCATTTGGCATCGTGGTTAATACATGTTTTGCATCCTGGGCATCAGTACTGCTACTGGTCTGTGAAAAAACAGGCACGGAAATGATAGCTATCGTGCATGCAGTTGCGAAAACTGAAACGAAGCGCTTCATGGAAGAACTCCTTTGTTCTTCATTATTGCTCTTCTTGATGCGGACCTCAATAAAGACCCGTGCGCAACAGGCTTCTGCTCTGAAATAAAAGAACAATCAAATATCTACGGGCCAAACGAAAAGGCACCTGCGCTATCTTAGCGTCAAGACTGCCCATGGAAGCAGCCGGAATCAATCACATTGAGCTTGTCATTCTTGCTCTGCTTTTACTCGTAGCTGTACTGGCAGCTTTGGCGAAACGGATCGGGATTCCCTACCCCATTGTTCTCGTTGTCGGCGGCCTGTGTCTCAGCTTGGTGCCTCACGCACCTCGCATTACGCTTAACCCGGACGTTGTTTTTTTGATTATCCTGCCGCCCTTAATCTTCTTTGCGGCATTCAACACTTCGTGGCGCGAGTTCCGCCGTAACCTTCTCAGCATTTTTATGCTCGCCTTCGGCTTGGTCGGTTTTACCGTGTTCGGAGTCGCCCTGGCTACCCGCTCTATGCTGCCAAATTTCGATTGGCGTCTCGGCTTAGTGCTTGGCGCGGTGGTGGCGACTACGGATCCGATCTCGGCTACGGCCACGGCCCGGAGATTAGGTATACCGCGCCGCTTAACCGATCTGTTAGAAGCCGAAAGCCTGGTTAACGACGGCAGCGGGTTGGTCGCGCTTAAATTTACAGCCGCTCTCGTGGTCACAGGCTTGACTCCGACTTTTCTCGAAGGATTAGGGCAGCTTTTCTATCTCATCACGGCGGGTGTTGCTATCGGCCTGATAATCGGCTTTGTTTTTGACTGGATCGAGCGGAACATTTCGGAAGCGCCCATTGAAATTACGATCAGCATCGCTACTCCTTACATCGCTTACCTTACGGCGGAGGGCGCCGGCTGCTCCGGTGTAATGGCGACTATCGCGTGCGGCTTATTCCTGGGCCGCCGAAGCTCGGGCTATTATTCCCTGCACGCCCGTATCGAATCTGCTGCGGTCTGGAGAACGGTTGACTTTGCTCTGAATGGCGTCGTGTTTCTGGTGCTCGGTTTACAGCTCCCCACGATCCTCTCTGAAATTCACGGCTTCAGTATCGTCAGCCTTTCTATGTATGCAGCCTTATTCTGCGCCGTGGTCATTGCCCTTCGTCTCATTTGGGTATTTCCGAGTGCGTGGCTGATTTTCCATCTTCGTTCCCGTTTCCCGCCTGGACGGGCCGAACCCTTTTCCAAGCGCGCCGCCTTTATCGTCGGCTGGTCAGGCATGCGCGGCGTTTTAGCCTTGGCTGCCGCTATTTCGCTTCCGGAGCAACTGAATAACGGGGCGGCGTTTCCGCAAAGAGATCTCATCATCTTTCTTACCTTCTGCGTCATTTTCGGCACCCTGGTAGTACAAGGATTAAGGCTTCCGCCTCTCATTCGGCAGCTCGGTATAGGTGGATCAACAAGTGCGGGGGAGGAAGAAGAAAAGGCGCGCCGCGAGATGATTTCGGCTGCCCTTACATCACTGGAGCAAATGCGCGACGGAAGTTCGCCGGATCAGGAAGAGATGTTCGATCAAGTTGAACTGCATTACCAGCGCCGCTTGGCCTTGCTCGAAGAAGAAAGCGAGGAGGCCAATGAGACCGGCAACGGCGCGTTAACCCGCAAGCAGGTTCGGGAGCATGACAGAATTGCAAAACAGCTTCGAGACGTGGAACGCTCCGTTGCCCTAAAGCTACGGGATGAAAATAAGATTCACGATGAAGTACTGAGGGAATTG
>JAFAZU010000283.1 GCA_019239585.1 Acidobacteriaceae bacterium | reverse complement strand
CCAACGTTTGCACGCAGGTATGATTTGTCCTCGTTCAGCGATTCGATCTCAAAGCGCCGTATTCCCATAGCAAGAAGGTCAAGTCTGCCGTCCGAGTAGCGCTGTATCACCTGATGCACAACGGCCGTACAGCCGACGCTCACAATCCCCTCGTCCTTTGCTAGTACAATCCCGAACTCCGTTTCCGCCGGAATGACATCAGCCATCATTTCCTTATACCGTTCCTCGAAAATGTGCAAGGGTAAGGGTATGCCCGGAAGCAAAACAAGCGAAAGCGGAAATAACGGCAGAAGCTGCGTAGCCATAAAGATATTATGAATGCGAATGAATCTGAAGCTGAAGCGCACTCCTGGGCTTTACCTCGCTGGCTTCATGGCAAGCGGGAAGACGACTGCCGGCCGGGTCTTAGCTGCCGAGTTGGGATGGCGGTTTGCCGATATTGATAGCGAGATTGAGCAGGGCGAGGGCATGTCGATATCACAGATCTTTCGCGAACGTGGCGAAAGCGCATTCCGCGACCTGGAAACGGCAATCATTCGCCGGTACGTCCGCCAGGTTCAATTTGGTAATCCCTTGGTGATTGCGTTAGGAGGGGGCGCGCTCATCCAACCAGCTAATTGGCAGATTCTAGAGAACAACGGAATTACGATCTGGCTGGATTGTCCTTTGGAGCGGATACGGAAGCGGCTAGGCAATGATACGACACGACCTCTTGCTGCTGATCCTCAAAGGCTCGCGCAATTATTTGAGGAGCGTCGTCCGCTGTACTCGCGTGCTCATTTCCGCGTGGAAGCGGATTGTGATGACGCCGGTGAGATTGTCGGAAAGATCATGCAGCTCCCCATTTTCTGATCAAGCGTGACAAGGACGGAACGTAAATTAAGGCAGGACGCAAAAACCATCTTTGCGAGGGCGCTGTCGGCCGCAGATGCTGAATATGCAGTAAGGTCCCACCTTTCTCTCGGGCGTGGGGTTATTCTGGCTGGAAACGTAAAACTTCCATTCAGACATTTTGACCGTGTGTTTCTGCTTGCGGTCGGTAAGGCAAGTGTCGCTATGGCCGCTGCCGTGGAGACCATACTGGGAGCGCGGCTCACGGGCGGCATCGTGGTGACTAAGCATGGGCACCTTACGGCGGAGCTGAAAAGGTTGCAAATCATGGAGGCTGGACATCCTGTGCCGGATGAGACCGGGCTGGCGGCTTCCGCTCAAGTTGTTGATCTGCTGCGGGAACTCAACGCTCGTGACTTGCTGATCGTTACTATCTCCGGCGGCGCGTCCGCGCTGCTTCCCGCGCCAGCGGAGCCCATTACCTTACGAGAAAAGGGCAAAGTCACCGGTTTGCTTCTGCGAGCGGGAGCAACGATACACGAGCTGAATGCGGTACGGAAGCATATCTCGTCTTTAAAAGGCGGCCAGCTTGCGGCGTTAGCCTATCCAGCAACCGTGGTCAGTTTATTGCTTTCCGATGTTGTTGGCGATAGAATTGACGTCATCGGTTCGGGACCGACCGCGCCGGATATATCCACCTTTGCCGACGCAATTCAGATCCTAAGGCATTACAAACTCGATAGTCGTGTGCCGCAGCGGGTTCTCGCGCGCTTAGAGCAGGGGGCAGCAGGCCTGTTACCAGAAACGCCTAAGCCGGGAGATTCGCTTTTTCGAAACGTTCACAATCAAATCATCGGGAGCAATCGGCTCGCTCTGAAGGCGGCGGCTTCGCAAGCGAAAGAGCTTGGTTATGCTCCAATGATTCTGTCCAGCACAATGGAAGGCGAGACGCGCGAAGTCGCTCGCGTGCATGCTGAGATTTTACGAGAAGCAACAGCTTCGGAGTCTCCTGTGTGCCTTCTATCCGGCGGAGAAACGACCGTGACGGTTAAGGGGCAGGGGAAAGGAGGGCGGAATCAGGAGTTCGCCTTGGCAGCCGCTATTGCTCTGGACGGCTTAAAAGACGTTCTGATTTTGAGTGCGGGCACCGACGGCACGGATGGGCCGACCGATGCGGCAGGCGCGATCGCCCTTGGCGATACCGTTCGCCGCGCCAAAGCCGCTGGACTGGACGCGTACGAGCATCTTCAAGATAACAACGCTTATCCCTTTTTTGATGCCTTAGGCGATCTTGTCAAGACTGGTCCGACGGGAACGAATGTAATGGACATTCATCTCCTGCTCACCGACTGTAAAAACTGAGTGAGTTATCCCCTTGCCGGAGAACTCGTGTTTTGTGCAGGGGGCCATATTGCTCATCAAGCGTCAGATGCGAAGCGTGTTGCGCAATCGTTAAAGGGCAGTCTATCCCCGAAATGGCCAGCAAGGAGTCCGCATACTCTCCGACCTGATCGTAAGGCGGATCAAGGAAAACGATATCCGCCTCGTAGTTGGGAAGTAGTTGAGAGGCTTTGCCGCGTACTACGCTTACCGATGATTCAATCGCAAGGGATTTAAGATTTTCGTGAATCACGGCTATGGCCTGCGGGCTGCGCTCGATCAGGATCACGCGGCCGGCGCCACGGCTGACCGCTTCGATGCCGACGGCTCCGCTCCC
>JAFAZU010000269.1 GCA_019239585.1 Acidobacteriaceae bacterium | reverse complement strand
TGGACAGGTTGCGACGAACCGACGAATTGCACCGCCGAATTCGCCGATACCATCCTCCAGCAAGGGCAAGGCATGCACGGGTCGTTCAGCCGCGCGGACACGTTCAACTTCATGGCGGCGATCGGTCCCGACTTCAAAGCGGGCTTCGTTGACGAGGCGCCGGCGAGCAATGCCGACCTCGGCAAGACGATCTTTTCGCTTCTCAAGCTCGACCCTCCGGCGCACGGGAAGCTCGTTGGCCGGGTGCTTTCGGAAGCGATGCCGGGCGGCATGACGCCCGACTTCACGAGCCACACCCGAGCGTCGAAGCCGGATGAAAAAGGCCAGCGGACAATTCTGCGGTATCAGTCCGTCGGCGACACCCGATATTTCGATGCGGCCGGCTTCCTCGGCCGCACGGTGGGGCTGGAATAAGGGGGGACCGGCGAGGGGCGGAGTGGCGATTAAAAAACTAAGGGCACCACGCGCGTCTCATCGTCTAGCGTCGCAGTGCTTTGATTGTCCAAACGACTAGCGGGAATCCAATGATTACGGTCGCCAAATTTGCGACTGCAAGGAAATGCATATTAGAGCGCCCTTATGAAGAACGCATCAAGAGGTACGACAATTAGCCGCTAATTGTCAACGCTGTGGTGCAACACTGTTAGCTCGTGATGTGTCCGGATTATGTAGCTCGTGAAGTGTCCCGTTTGAGAACGTCTCCACATTGGAAGCGTTCAGGTACCGGGCACGCATTCACGAAGGAGTCCGTCGGATGCGGTTTGGGGCTTTTTTGGAGCGCCATGAGGCCGGCGGATTGAGCCAGGTTCAAGCAGCCGAGCTACTGTGATGAGCGACCAAGGTGCACCTGCAGCGAGCTGGTGTGGTGAGAGTGTCGAAGGCGCAATCGGCGCATTGCAAGAACGCTCTCACCGGCCGATGCTTCCATTTCGTCGTCTGGGCATTGGCTACCTCACCTCCGCCGCCAATCGCGTTCTTTGGTGCTATTGGCCACTCGCGCAAGGTCGCAGCGTAAAGGGTTCCAAATCACGCCATGATTCGCGGATGTAACGACGCCACGCAACCGGATTCGGACTGGAGCAAATGATCTGCGACGTCGGATTGTAGACGTCCGCCAAGGACGACCAAGGTGCCGGGACTTCCGCAGCAGGGAGAATTTGCGCAGAACCGTCTTTTCGCAAGCGCATCACAATCAGAGACCGAGCTGGTGTCTCCCTGATCTCAGTCGGGAAGCCCGTGTGGGTCCAACGAATTTCATCGACGTCCGGCTTTAGGTTGGTTCCCGCCGCAGGTGTTCCTTCGTCATACACATATACACCCGCGACCTCCGTTTCCGGATAAGCCAGCCGGAGCGCCAAATCGTACCACATGTTCTCGCCAAAACCATCCAGTTGATGCGGCAAACCCGTGAGCACGATGACGGTGCCTGACTTGACCATGGGCGCTGCGCGGAGGATAGCCCCCATGATTTCCTTGTGTTTTTCCCACGCCTTGAAATGAGCGGCGCCCCAAGTCATTGAGGCATTGGCAGAGTATATGCCTACCGTCGTCGCCACGAGAGCGGGGGCAATCCATCGCAACGCGGTCGCGCTCAATGCCGTGTGGAGTGCAAATGCAATAGCGCCAAAAAGAAATGCAAAGCCGATTCCCGAGAGGAACTGTGTTCGCCACAGACCACGCGCGTCCTGTAGCGCGATGTAAGCGGGAAAGCTCAGGACGATGAGCACCAGTCCGAATGCCCCCATTATCATGACGGCTCGCCATTTGCCGTCGGTCGATTGCTCATACGATGCCTTGGGATTAAGCCACGCCATCAACGCGACTGAGCCGCAAATCACCAGAACGAGCATCGCTTGCGCAGCTAAGGTCGCTGTAGCATTGGCATCGGGAAATGCCTCTGACCAAGTCCAGAATCCGAGACTATGTCCGATATTAAAAAGCAGATCGCTGATCAGAGCCGATGGATGCCAGTCACTTCGCATGACGCCGGCTTGATACGTCTGCTCCCATTGTCGAGAACCCAAATAGCGGATGAGATTCTGGCCGACGAACACCGTGATCGGCACCATGTAAAACACAAATGCGATGGCGGTTCGCTTGAGAGAAAACTTTTTTTTGCCCATGATGATTGCAGTCAACACTGGAAAAGCCGCTGTAATGAACAACCCGCTTTCATAGCTGTAAAGATTTAGGTAGACGAATATCGCAGACGCCGATGTCCACAACATGTGCCGGGCAGTCAAGGGAGGCTCCGCAAGCGCTCGTAGATATGAATAAAAAGCGCAAAGCATCCAGAATATGAAGCCAAATTGGTTCAATTGGCCCACCCAATTAAGCGCATGATCGGACGCGTGCAAAACCGCAAACAGTCCAACAAGATATGAAATTACGGCTGGCGTGTTGAAAAGTCGTTGGCAAATTAAGCCGGCGAGCACGCCGCGTGCACTCCAAAGTAGCGCCCAAACGATTTGGTAGGATATGAAATCACCTTCTCGCGAAAACATCATCGAGAGCAAATAGGCGGTGTGATAAAAAACGGAGGTGAATCTTCTCAAGGGATCGCCTTGATAAATAAATCCTCCAAGCAATGCGGCCGGTCCTCCGTGAGCCGCCAATTGGCTGGGATAAACGAGGCCCGTTTCATAAGGCATGCCGTTATTGAGGCCGTACCATCCCCACAGAAGCGTGACAACAACCGCAAATGAGATCGTCGATACTGGAAGCAAGAATGACGGTCGTTCCTGGTTCATGCAATCCAACTTGGAGGCAGTGCGAGGCGGGTCGTCGGTGTTCTGTGGCAGAATCATCAATGGGCTTCGAAGAGCGCCCACGCAGAGCAAATGGCCATTTGCTCCCAGCCGGCTTGATAGATTTGGTGCAATTAGATCGTGGAAGAGCGCCAACGTTCCAGGGATAATTCCACAAAGGTGCCCCCGGTGACCAATTTCTGATCCCCATTTGGGGCGAAGATCCCATCACTTTCGGCGGGCTTTGTGGCGAAGTCAATCTAATTAGCCATGTGAGTTGAAATTTCCGGCTTTTTGAGCGCTTAAGAGACCAAAGCAACCGCTTACCATTCCCCGACGCTGTGACGAACGCCATCATCCCCTCAGCGCACGGGCGACCACCGAAGGCTTGCCTCGGCAGCCATTGTGAACTAGGCGCCGGAGCGGGGCGGGCGCCGCCTCGGGTTTTGCACACGTCCCCGCCATGCTTGTCGGTTGACTAAACGGCC
>JAFAZU010000265.1 GCA_019239585.1 Acidobacteriaceae bacterium | reverse complement strand
TAAATCCGATATTAGCCCCAGCCATCAACAAGGTAAAGCCGTGACAGGTTCAGATGCCTGGAGTAGGCATAAGTTCCAGCTTGAGGGGCTGCTACTACGCTCGCCAATCCTGCGAACTCAGGGCTCTCGCTTGCCGGAATGGTTTTCCACGGCTCGACTTGCCCGGTATCCAAGGCAAGACTCACGAGTTCCGTAGTTGCTCCGCCGATACGTGCGGCATAGAGATGATGGCCGTCCTCACTCCATGCTACGGGCATGGCGCCGAGATCAGGCAGGGCTTTGCGAACAGGTTTTTCGGTCAAATCAAAAACCGCTAACTGGTTGTTTAGGACCCCTGCGATCTCTGTGCCATTCAGTGAAACTGCCACATAATCCATGTAGGAGACCCCCTCTATAGGTTTTGGCTTTCCTCCAGTCAAAGCCTGTTTGCCGATCATTAAAGGTTCTCCGGGATAAGCACCACCGACCAAAAATTCGCGGGTATCGGGAAGAAATTTTGCCCACTGATACTCGAATCCGCCACCGTAAATCCTGCGTGCCGGGCCGCCTTCCCGATGATTGAGAACCAGGGTATGCCGGTCCTGGGGGTCAATGGTCAGAGCCCATCTTGCGTCCGGCGAAAGGGCGAGACCTCTTCCTTGCGCCAGGCGAATTGTGGCATGTGAATTTAAATCATGTATATAGGAGGTATAGTGCTTGCCGACACCTCCGCTGCTTTCTGTGAACAAGATAAAACGCCCATCCGGCGATATATCGTCGACGTGGGAACAATCAAACTTCGACAGGTCCAATTCCGCCGCTTGGCCTGGCAGCGCAACCCTTAGATCCATTCGAGTGTCATCCAAAGCAACCAGCGCTTGTCCCCTTTCCGAAACATCCAGAATTCGAAGGGATGACGGACTTTGAGAAATCAGCCGCAGCTTGCCTGGGCCGGATGCGGCATAGAGAGCTCGGTCAGTGCCTTCTTTGCTGGCGGTAAACCAGACTTCATTACCTGACTGCGACCATGCCAAACCAGCAGCGCTGCTCCAGAGAGGCGTCCACACGTTTGTATTTCCCTTCTTGTCTACTACTCGCACGTATCCTCCATCATCATCGTGAACCGGATGTTCAAGAAAGGCGACCTGATCGCTATGAGGCGAGACACGTAAGTTCGTGATCCAGCCGCGCGAACTGTAAACTACGTGGCCGGATGGAAACTCAACGACAGACTCCGCACTCTGTAAACGTACGATCGCGGCATCGTGCGATTGCGGCAGCCAATCCGCCGCAGAGGTCGCGTTGGAAATGACGCTCCGTCTGCCGTCCTGATGAGAGAAACTTGAGAAACTAACTTCTGCATGTTGTGCAGGGTCCCGTGAGATCACTCCGTAATCACCTTCTTTTGAAACGGAGGCGAGTATGCCGGAGGGAATGTTTAGACCCTGTGAACCGAGATCCCGGAGATCCAGTAAATACGTTCGCCATGCTCTATCCTGCCATTGCGCAGTATAAGCGAGCTTTTCTGATGAGGGAATAAATCGTGCGCTTGCCACCTTGCCGATTCGAAAGGTAAGTTGATGGAAGCTCGGCTGAATAACATTAATTTGTTGCTTACTGTGCAGGTAAGGAAGCGCAAACACTGCGATAACTACAGTGCTTAACAGTGTAGCTTTGCCAAGTTTGTAAAAATCCCTAGTGTTCGCCTGTTCGAGGAAAGAATCATCGCATTTTAGCTCGGAAATGGGAAGAGCACCCGCTTCCGGCTCAATGGCGTTTCCCGTAACGGGACATATGAAACGATAGCCTAAGCGAGGAAGCGTCTCGATGAACTGTGGCCTTTCCGGTGAATCGCCAAGTGCTGACCTCAAACGATTTACGGCTGTATTCAGCCCGCTCTCGAAATCAACAAAGGTGCCGTCAGGCCATAACCGCTGGCAAAGTTCGTCGCGCGTAACAAGCTCCCCAGGCTTGTCTAAAAGCGCTTGCAAAATCTGAAGAGGCTTTTGCTGGAGCCTCTTTCGCACACCGTTCTTCCAAAGCTCTCCCGTTTCGGTTCTGAGTTCAAACTCTCCAAAAATTACCGCTTTGAAACGTACTTCCCGCGAAGAATCCGTCAACTTTGCGACAATCGCTCCGGGATAGGAGGCAGCTCCCATGTGCTCTTTTGTATACCCCTACGAAAGCAGAGCACGAAAAGTTCCATGAATTTCGCCAGATACAAGCCGCCAGCCTCAAGCAGATTCGTTCTGTCGCCTTTTCTCCTTCTGAGCAACTGTTCATTTCTGGAACACAACTGTCGCAAAACGCGACAATGGGAGAGCAACCGGGTCCTTTACCGAAAGGTCGAGAGAGTGGGCGCACCCCCTTTCGTTTTCTCCAGCTTTTCTGCCCGAATCGCATTTCTGACCTCGATGGCCGAAGCTTGAACGTCCGCCTGTTCGGCTTTGGCGAATTGCCCTCCTACTCGCAGGAGCTGAGCGTATTGTCTAAGCCAGGAAGACAGCATTGAGTTATCTAACTCCTTCGAATTTTGGAGGATACGAATAGCATTTTTGTAGGCATCGTCCGCCTTGGAAAAATCTTTGAGGTTTACTTCCGTCATGGCAAGATTGCGCCAAGTGCGCGCCACGTCGAGGTTCTCCTTTCCTTTTGATTTCTCCTGAATGGCTTTTACGCGCTCATACAGGCCGGCGGCTTCACGATACTTCTTCTGGTAAAAGAGTTCGGC
>JAFAZU010000245.1 GCA_019239585.1 Acidobacteriaceae bacterium | reverse complement strand
ACTGCTGTCGATTTGTGTAATAGGCGACAGGCGCTTGGAAAAGCATCCCGCTATAACGGTATATATATCCGCGTGCGTGAGTTCCTGAGCCGATGTAATACGCCAGCCTTCTCGTCCCTGAAATGGGAGGTTCTCCTGTCTTGGGAGCCTTACTATAACTCAGAGAAAGACCTTCCGTGTCAGACTGCAACCGATACTGCGTTTCTGACAAAGGGTGCCGAAAAGATCCAGATTTCGGCTGCTTTGCGGCTCCCGCCTCTACTTTGCCGCTCGCGTTGCCCATGGCAGTCTTGAAGTAAGCGCGAGAAATTTCCGCATGGCAAGCGGCGCAAGCGGCGCTGCCTACATACCCTGCTGTGTCAGACGCACTCTGCGCGAATATTGCTAGCGGCATCAAGAGTACGCAGCATAGTGATCTAAATCCGTGGGTTATCAGGTAACCCTTTTCCCGTCGCGTTGACCGTCGCAAGCTTTACATATTGAAGTTTATCCTGTTAGGAACAGGCACCACTTGCACATAAACCGCTGCCTTAGTAAAGCACAAATTGGATAACAACTGGAGCAAGCTGCTCTTTATATTTATAAACTGCGTCAACAGGCTCAAGCGGAACGAGTCGCAGTTCTTCGTAGTACATATGGAATACTCAGCCCATTAGAAACTGATGAGTGGATGAAAGCTATTAAAAGCTGTGAGCAGATGGGCAAATATATAAAACATGACAGCAAAAGCGATTGAAACTGCAATACAGAAACTCTGGCCAGACCGCCAGGACTTGGTAATTTGTTTTCACTAATTGGGAGAGCAAGCTTGGTATGCCAAAATAAAGCTTAATTTTTCTCCTGGCGGACGCGGCTTCAACCTCTTAGAAGGCGTTAATAGCGATGTCAAAAGGTTTACCTCAAAAGAGAATGTTAAGCTGTAATCACTGAAGGTAACTACTAATGGAGATTGGCGTGAAACAAGCCAAAATTGATCTCTCGAAGCTGATTGAGAGGGTGCGGGCCGGAGAAGCGGTCACAATTACGAATAACGGCGAGCCGGTAGCCAAGCTTATCGCAATACGTGCAGCAAATCGCCGCGAGAAAGGCTACGGGCGACTGCGAGAACTGCTGCGCGACTTGCCCGACGATTGGGATTCCCCAGCCGCGAAGGCGAAGACAAATGCGTTGCTGCGAATTGACTGATGCGACGCTTTTTACTTGACACGAGCGCAGTTATCAAATGGACAGCGGGCACGGTTCCCCATCGCGTGAAACGCCAACTCGTGAAGCCATCGAGTACTCTGCTGGTTAGCATTCTGACTCCCTGGGAAATTGTGATCCGGCCCGCGTTCCAGAAGCTTAACTTTTCTCATGCTCAAGTCTTGGAGATCCTCTTTAACGATTTGGGAGCCGAAATTCTGCCCGTGCAGCTCAATCATCTGGCGAAGTTGCGCGAGATGCCCTTCTTTCCGGATCATACGGAAGCCTTTGACCGGTTAATCCTGGCGCAGGCAATGGCTGAGGATCTCATCCTCGTAGGCAGCGATCAGCGGTTCCCTCAGTACAAAAAGCATGGTTTGAAGCTTCTATGGGATTAGGTCCATGGCAAATTAACCAATTCCCTTCCCCTCCACCATCGTCACCACTCGATTTACGCTCACGCCCGTTATCTTGTCCACCTGTCCGCTGGGCCAGTGAACTTCCAGATCCACTTTCGTCGCTTTCGCCAGGCCGAAATGCACCCGTAGGTCATTTTGCGAGATGTAGCTTCCGCCGCTCCGCACTTCATCTATTTGCCCGTGTTCGCCTTCCGGCTTGCAATAGATTCGCGCGCCGATACCTGAACGGTTCGACTTCGTTCCGATGGCCTTCACTTTGATCCAGTTGTTTTTGAGCGTACTATCACAGCGGAGTAGTTGCGGCACATCATTAACACAGTTCACGACGATGTCCAGGTCGCCGTCATTATCAAAATCACCAATGGCGCAGCCGCGTCCGGGAACCGTCTCCAAAATTCCCGGCCCGGCATCCATTGACACGTCTTCGAACTTGCCGTTCCCCAAATTGTGATATAAAACCTTTCTCTCCCGGTATCCCGATTCGCTCGCCTTTTCGCGTACCTCCGGATAAACGTGCCCGTTGCAGGTCAGAATGTCCGGCCAGCCGTCGTTGTCGTAGTCAAAGAAGCAAGCGCCCCAGCCGAGAAACCGGGTATTCCGCCCCAAGCCGGACTGAAACGTCATATCCTCAAAGTTCCCGTTGCCCAGGTTCCGGTACAGGCTCGACGTGTCGCCTGCAAAATTCGTTTTGAAGATCGTCAGCTTGCCATCCCCGAACGCATCCGCCGCTGAAACACCCATACCTGCCTGGGTCTTGCCGTCCGCTCCGAATGCCACACCCGCTTCTAAGGCAATGTCTGTAAACGTGCCGTCATGATTGTTTTTGAAAAGCGCTGAAGGAGCGGAATCGTCCGCTACATAAATATCCGGCCATCCGTCATTATCAAAATCACTCACCAGCACACCCAACCCGTATGTGCCTTGCTTTTTGGTGATTCCCGCTTTCTCTGAAACATCCGTGAAGGTTCCATTTCCGTTGTTATGGAACAGAATATCTTTGCCGCCCTGCAACCCCGGCGGTCCGCACGCCACGATCAAGCCTTCATAAAGACATGGTCCGCTCTCCGGCAAGGGAGCTGTCTTCGGATCAAAATCGATGTAGTTGGCGACATACAGATCCAGATGCCCGTCGCGATCATAGTCAAGAAAGGCGCATCCGGTATTCCATCGTTTCAGGCCCGTTGTCGTGCGTGTGGTGACTCCCGCTTTGGCCGCTACGTCCGTAAATGTGCCGTCGCCGTTGTTGTGATAAAGTGCGCAGTCGCCCCAATAGGTGACAAATAGATCCTCATGCCCGTCATTATCGTAATCGCCCACGCACACTCCCTGACCCCAACCCGTGCGAGCCAGCCCGGCTTTTAAAGTGATATCCGTGAACGTACCGTCCCGATTGTTTTTGTAAAGGCGGCTGATTGGCTCAGTGCCTTTGGCGTATGTCGCTTCGAATCTGGTGCCGTTCACAAAGAAGATATCGAGCCAGCCGTCATTATCATAATCAAAAAATGCGACGCCGCAGCCGGTTGTCTCCAGCAGATATTTGTTACGCGACTCCGCGCCAAAAATCGTCTTAGCATTAAGGCCAGCCTGTCGGGCCACATTAATGAACTGCACGGGTAAGGGCGTTCCCTTTAGCAATTGATCGAATGAAAAAACAGGCAGAGTGGCACACAACGACTTCACAAAACCCCTGCGAGAAACCATATATCTTTAGTTTCGCGGTTGCGCAGCGGCGGACCTCGAAGCGGGCAGGGGCGTCGGCATCGTTCCGCCGCGCATGCCCTGTTCCAGAGTATTCGCCAGTTGTGATTCTTTCTCCCGCTTCAGCCGCGCGCCCGTAGCAAACGCTTCTTTGCTGCCTTCAAGATCGCCCTTGATCCGCAGGATTTGCCCCAGGGTGTTATACGGTCCCGGCGTGCTGGGGTCCAGGCGTATAGCCTCCCTCAGCTCCGGAATGGCACCGTCCAAATCTCCGCTTTGCTTCAATGCAATCCCTAGCATGTAGTGTGCTTCCGCATAATCGGGGCGGATCGATAAGGCCGCCCGCATCTGCTCGATTGTTCCTCGAAAATCACCCGCTTGCCAATCCGTGATACCCAGCGTGTAATGCGCTTCAGGCAGGGAAGGATCAAGCCGGATCGTTTCCTGGAACTCTTTTTGCGCGCCTTCAATCTGATCTTTCATTTTTAGCGCAATTCCCAGATCATAATGGGCTGCAGGAGAGTTTGGATCACTCGCCAGCGCTTCACGAAAGACCGCAGCAGCTTGATCAAAGTCGCCTTTCTTCAGATACGCATAACCCAGGTTCACTCGCACGTTCGCATTCTTTGGGTCGCGTTTCAGAATCGATTGCAGCTCTTCAATGGCCCGGTCTGGCTGTCGCGTCTCAATCAACATCGTCGCGTACTCGCTCCGCGTGTTGTCGTTTGCACCGTCAAGCTTTAGCGCCTGTTCGTAAGCTTTCACCGCGCTGGCTAAATCCCGATTCCCCTGCAAAGCGCGTCCTAGGGAGCTCCAGGCATCGGCTTTCGTGCCGTCGATTGTGACGGCCTGCCGTAGTTCCGGCGCTGCTTTCTCGTTGTTGCCTGTCTGCAGATAAGCCGACCCCAAGCGATACCGGTAATCAAAGGTTTGAGGCGAGAACCGGACTGCCTGCTCCAACTCCGGCACCGCCCGGTCATACTCTTTCGCCAGCCACAACGCCACGCCCAAGTGGTAGTGCGCTGGCGCAAACTTTGCATCTTTGGCTATGGCCTTTCCAAAGCAATCGATAGCTTCGCTTTGGCGCCCCAAAACGGCGTACAAGAATCCAATTTTGTCTTCCGAAGCGGCTGAAATCGACAGCTCTTTTGAAGCTTTGTCCAGCGTGGCCAAAGCTCCCGAAGCATCGCCGCTCCGGGCTTGCTGCTCCGCGCGCGATGCCAAATCCCCCGCCTGATCAGCCCAAAGGGCAAGGGCCGCAGCGAAGAAAAGAAGCCATGAACAAAAAAACTTCAAACACCGTCATTATACGAGTTTGGGGCGAGTAACAACGGCAAAGCCCCCCACGTCCTTACGATCAATATCGTGGCAACAGTTAATCAAACTTTTCGTGCGCCGGGCTCCCTCAAAACAGGGAAGACGAGCGCTAATGTTTTGAGATGGGTCCGTCAGGTACATCTTTGGCTCGGCGT
>JAFAZU010000624.1 GCA_019239585.1 Acidobacteriaceae bacterium | reverse complement strand
AGCGCAAAATGCGGACAGTGTGATTGATTGCTCCAATTGGCGTTACGTTTCATTACGAAGGGCCGGCGAAACAGTAGCTGCTGCTCGCGTGCTCGCGCGCATTACGCCCGATGTAAAGAACAAAGAACCGCATCTATACTTTTATTTACGGCTGCTCCGCTTCTATCAGGGCGCGCTTGGGGAAAACCAAGTGCTGCCCATGAAACCCGCAGGACCGGCAGACATCGAAGGCGAGTTATCGTTTAATACCATTACCTACGGAGTAGGAAACTGGCATCTTTACAACAATAATGATCCGGTGGGCGCAGGTGAATTTTTTCGCCGTGTCGTGACGGGTTCCGCTTGAAACTCCTGGGGTTTTATCGGCTCTGAACTGGAGTTAAAACAAAATACCCGTTAATGTGCTATTCTCAACCCAAACTATTACCTGTGACGTTTTGCAGGACATGGCGTCTCTCACCCCAGTTGTTGAGCTTGGCGAACCACGAAATGTGCAACTGGCATTAAAGGTGAGTTTCTGATGATGAGCAGATATGGAATGGTCCTGGCGGCGCTTCTGGGCTCGTGGAGTTTGGCAGCGGAAGAGCCGGTGGATTTAAAAACGCTGAACCGGATCAAGGCCGAAGCGTTTCAGGATTCGCAGGTGATGGATCACCTGTTTTATCTAAGCGATGTATATGGTCCTCGCCTGACAAATTCGCCGGGACACCGTGCAGCAGCGGAGTGGGTTGTCAAGCGACTGGAGAGTTACGGGCTGCAAAATGTACGATTGGAAAAATGGGGTCCTTTCGGGCAAAGCTGGAAGCTTAACCACTTTTCGGCTCATTTGCTGGAGCCGCAATACGCGCCGTTGATCGGGTTTCCGCTGGCATGGACGCCGGGAACGAATGGGGTAGTTACGGGCGAGCCAGTGCTGGCTCCCATTCATTCCGAAGCCGATTTTGCGAAGTATCGGGGCAAGCTGAAGGGCAAAGTAGTGCTGGCGATGGATCCAAAGGTCGTGGCCATGATTACGCAGCCGCTCGCGAAACGTTGGACCCCGGAAGAACTGGCGGCGCGTGCAACCGTGGCAGACCCGGCGCATATGGGACCCATGGGGCCGGTTGCCGCTACCGCGGCTACGCCTCCCATTGATCGCGAAGCGGCAGCCAAGTTCAAGCAGGCAACCTACCAGTTCCTAAAGGGTGAAGGAGCTCTGGTGGTGCTGGAGTATGGATACAACGGCGATGGGGGCACCGTATTTGCCTCGTCGGGCGGATCACGGGACCCGAAAGATCCGGTGCCGCCGCCGGTCGTAGCGCTGACGCCGGAGCACTATAATCGCATTGCGCGGCTGACAGCAAAAAACATTCCAGTGAAGCTGGAGTTTGATATTCGAACAGAGTTTCTGACGGGCGACACGGATTCGTTCAATGTGGTAGGTGAAATTCCGGGCGGTGCTAAGAAGGACGAGATTGTAATGCTGGGCGCGCACCTCGATTCCTGGCATGGCGGCACCGGAGCGACAGATAACGCGACGGGATCATCGGTGGCCATAGAGGCCGTGCGGATTTTGACGGCGCTGCATTTGAAGATGGATCGCACGGTGCGCATTGCGTTGTGGAGCGGCGAAGAAGAAGGGCTGTTGGGATCGAAGGCATATGTGCAGACACACTTCGCGGTACGCGACACAATGGAACGGAAACCGGAGTACGAGAAGCTTTCCGCCTATTACAACGACGATACCGGGACTGGACGTTTTCGCGGCATCAGCGTGGGCGGGAACGATATGGCAAAGCCCATCTTTGAAGCGTGGCTGGCTCCGCTGCGCGATTTAGAAGCAACGACGTTAGCAGGCACTACAGCGCCGCCGACGAAGCAGCCGGGTGGAACAGACCATACTTCGTTTACCTGGATCGGATTGCCGGGATTTGGCTTCATTCAGGACCCGATGGAATACCAGACGCGGACGCACCATTCGAATATGGACCTATATGACCGCGTGCAGCCGGGCGATGTGATGCAGGGTTCGGCGATTATGGCGTGGTTCGTATATAACACAGCGACACGGGCCGAGATGATGCCGCGGCTGGAGCCGCCAAAGCCGCTGAAAGCAGTATCGACAGGCGTGAACGCAACTAATTGAGCCGCTTACCGCAACGGCGGAGTGCTGGCAGGGGCGCGACGGTGGTGAGTAGCCTGCTCGTAGGCATAGGCAAACCTGAACAGTTCTTTTTCGGACCAAGGACGACCGTAGATGGTCATCCCTGCAGGAAGTGTTTCTCCCCGTGTGAAGCCCATCGGGACAGTAATGGCCGGAAACCCAGTAGCCGGTGAAAAGAATTGACTGTTGTCTCCGGCGGGCGTATTCAAATCGCCAATCAGCCGGGGAGGGTTGCTCCAGGTCGGATAAACAAAGGCATCGAGTTTCAGCTTGTCCATTGTCTGGAGAACGGCATCCCGTACTTTTTGGCGATAACTTCTCTCTGCCTGGCAAGCGGCTGAATCGGGCCCTCCTGCCGGTTCTTTCTCAAACTGTTCCAACTCACGTTGAACGGAGGGATGGAACTTCTTCGATTTGATGATTTCAGCCAGATCCCGCACAGGGGTGCGGCCATGGCGAGCCTCGAGAAAACGATTGAGGTCATATTTGAAGCCCATACAGTGGCGCGCTTCCGACGGCCATTTGAGCTCATCCAGCCCTTCCACAGTGGCGGGATCAATAATGACTGCTCCCGCACGGCGGAGATCCTCTACAGCAGCCAGAAAGAGACGAGACACTTCAGGATCAGCCGTATCGGGCCCATAAGCCTGTCGGAGCACTCCGATCACTGCGCCGTGAAGGCCATTGCGGTCGAGAGCACCCATGTAATCTTGGGGCGGGTGAGCGCGGGCCGCGCGAGTGACTGGATCATCGGGGTCCTCGCCGGCAATGACCTGGAACACTTTTGCGGCATCTTCCACGCTGCGGGTCATCGGTCCGGCAATGTCAGCGTTTAGATTGAGCGGGAATACACCGGCGCGACTCGTCAGACCCATCGTTGACCGGATTCCGACCAGTGCCTGATGAGAGGACGGCCCACGGATGGAGTTGCCCGTGTCGGTTCCCAGTCCCACAAGTCCCAAATTGGCTGCAATGGCGGCAGCCGTACCGCCACTCGAACCGGCAGTCACCCGGTCCAAAGCATAAGGATTTTTGGTGTAGCCCGGGAGAATGGAACTGACTGTTTCGTAGGGTGTAAAGGCCCATTCGGCCATATTCGACTTCGCCAGGACCAGCGCTCCAGCCTCCTTCGCCTTCCGCACCAGGAACGCATCTTTGTCAGGAATGTAACCGGCCAAGGCCAGCGAGCCATCGGTGGATTGTAGACCGTTTGTCTCAAAATTATCTTTCACAATGAGTGGAACGCAGTGCAGCGGTCCCGTGAGTCCGGATTGTGAAAAGCGATGGTCCAGTTCATCGGCCTGTTTTTGAACACTCGGGTTAACAAGGATGATCGAGTTAATAGCGGGGCCGTTCTTATCGTAAGTTTCAATGCGCTTCAGGTATCGATCAACCAAGGTGCGGCAGGTGAGACGACCGGCTTTCATGGCATCGTGTACTTGAGTGATGGTCGCTTCTTCAAGCGAAAAGGGTTCCGGATTTTGAGAAAACGCCGAAGCCCCAAAGAGCAGCAGGCAACCCAAAGCACGGATTGGCACAAAGTTCATACGGAAGTTAACTCTTGACCCTGTGTTTCCGGAAGCAGGAACAGACCTGCCGTCATCACTAGGTAGGCCTCGACGGCAAGTAAAGTAACTTCATCATTCTAAGACAGCCCTCATCCAGGGTTGGATGAGTAATACCCGATAGCGTTGGTGCGGTTTCTATCCACAAACGGCCTTCGCGAAAACGGCAGGCTGATGTAGGATGCGCAGTTTTTGATTGACTCACTTGCTCAACTCGCTTAGGAAGGGCAAAGATTTGTTGTCGGCTGTAATGGATAAATTATGCAGATTGCGTTGTGCTGGACTATAGCGGTGATGCCGCTGGACTCCCGTTGGGAGGGCACAAGGCGCGAGATGCGACCGAGTGCCTGGCCAAAATAG
>JAFAZU010000433.1 GCA_019239585.1 Acidobacteriaceae bacterium | reverse complement strand
CATCCGCCGTTGTGGCTCCATAACGCTTGAGCTCCAATCGCCGTATTGTTGCTGGTGATTCCATTGCTGGACAGCGCCTGCGTGCCCACCGCCGTGTTTGACGCTCCTGAAGTGTTATTGGTTAACGCCCCAGCGCCAACTCCGATGTTGTCGCTGCCGCTTACGTCTGCGCCTAGCGCATTTGCTCCCACAGCGGTATTGGAGGTGCCGCTGTCATTGGAATAAAGCGAGTTGAATCCGACAGCCGTATTCTGCGCGGCATTGCTCGAAGCTCCGACGCCAAGTGCCGTGCTCTGTATGCCTTTACTGCTGCTGCTTACACCCGTTGCTGACGTGATCTGTTGGCCGAGTTGTGTCACCTGCTGATTGAGCTGGCCAATTTGCGTTGTATGCTGACCGACTATGGGCACCAGTTGATTGACCTGACTGATCTGCTGACTGAGTTGCGTTACCTGCTGATTGACCTGCCCAACCTGTTGATTGAGCGTGTCCGTCGTTGCTGTAGAGGGCGCGACAAAGTAACCGTTGATATCCACAATCACATCCGCGTTTCCCTCAACATAGACGGAAACCGATCCGTTGGTTCCCGCCGGAACAATCGCCGCATTGGCCACAACCTTTCCGTCGTAGGAGTTCAAAGTTGAAACTTCCGGCTGCGCCTGGCCGGTTGGCCACATTTTCAACCAGGGGAGCGACCCGTGCGGGACCGCCGTAACGTTAAACGAGTACGCCAATGCTCCTGCAGGAATGCCGCAAGTACTAGAGGGAATCGGAAAATCCCGTGATGTTTGTGCGGGCAGGGACGGTGGTCCGAACGACGCTCCATATTTCGGATCTCGTGTATCCATCACGCGGCAGGGGGGCATGCTGACAAAGTTAGCGACGCTCTGCGCTTGAGAAAAGGAAACACCCAGGCTGACGCCATAAAAAGAGAGCAGAAGACCTCCGAAAAAGAGCCGTCTGAAAGACATAAAGTCTTATCTCTTCAGCCGGAGTATCTTTCCTCTCTTTTCCCCTTCGGAAAAAGACGAGGGACATGTCACCCTGAATAGTGAATGCCTACTGAAAACACAATCTCCACCTCCGCCAACCCTTACGGAAAATTCTTAGGGAACCAAAATCTACATGAGGTGATTGCTGCCACTCCGGAGCAATTGGCCGCCACTGTTGGACAATTAGGGGCAGGCGGTTTGGAACGCTCCTATGCTCCCGGTAAGTGGTCTGCGCGCCAAATCCTTTGCCATCTCGCCGATTGTGAAATTGCGTTCGCCTTCCGGCTCCGGCAGGCGCTCGCCGAACCGCATCACGTCATTCAACCTTTTGATCAGGAACTCTGGGCCAAACCCTACCCTGCGCTCGACGCTCAAACGGCGCTTAATGTCTTTTCGACCCTTCGTCACTGGAATCTCGCTCTGATACAAACCGTTTCTCCAGAAGATCGTGCCAAGCCTGTCAGCCACCCCGAGCGCGGCAAGATGACATTCCAGACAATACTTGAAACCATGGCCGGTCACGACCTGAATCACCTCAGGCAGCTTCAAACTATTGCTGCATCGCCGGGAGCTCAGTAGACTTTCTTGGCAAACGCTGCTTCTATCATTTCCCCTCCGGAAGGGCTCTGGGGTAACGTCCGGCACGTTCTTGCGCTTGCCATGCCGGTAGCGCTGGCCGAACTCGGTTGGGTTTCGATGAATGTCGTTGACACGATCATGGTCGGCCGTTTGGGCCCGTCCGCGATCGGTGCCATCGCCGTTGGCGGCAGCACTTTTTATGCTTTTGCAGTTTTCGGTATGGGAATTCTGCTTGGGCTGGATACACTCGTCTCCCAGGCTTTCGGCGCCGGTGACCACGACGATTGCATCAGGTCTTTAATAACCGGCGTCTATCTCGCCCTGTTCCTCGCGCCCGTTCTGACCCTGTTCTTTTATCTGGCTCCGTCTTTTTTCGGTCTGATCGGCATAAATAAAACGGTCAGCGCATTAGCAGCGGACTTTCTCCACTCCTTGAGCCTGAGCACTACTCCGCTTCTGCTCTATGGCGCTTTTCGCCGTTATCTGCAAGCGATGGGGCAAGTTCGGCCCATTATGTACACTCTGGTGAGCGCCAATCTGGTGAACTGGCTGTTCAATTGGCTGCTCATCGAAGGCCACTGGGGTTTCCCGGCCTACGGCATCAAGGGGTCAGCGTTGTCTACCGTTATGGCCCGGCTCTACATGGCTGCGGTTCTCGCCCTTTGTATCTGGTGGTTGGATGAGCGTCGCGGCCGGCGAGATAAAACCGGCATCTTCCGTAAACCCGATTGGAAACGGCTCCGTACTCTTTTCGGTCTTGGACTGCCTGCTGCCACGCAGATTCTGTTGGAAATTGCTGCTTTTGGCGCTACAGCCCTGCTTGCCGGCCGATTAACGCCCACTGCCCTCGCTGCTCACCAAATTGCTATCAACATAGCCTCGGTGAGCTTCATGGTTCCGCTTGGCATCGGCTCGGCGGCTGCGGTCACGGTTGGGCATGCGATGGGCCGCCGTGAAGGCTCGATTGCGCGCAAGCATGGCTTTATCGCACTCGGCATTGCCGGCATTTTCGCCCTCTGCGCCGCCAGCCTGTTTTTATCATTTCCGCGCCAGATCTTGCGCATTTATACGGAGGACCGGGACGTTCTGCAGGTGGGCACGACGCTGCTGGTCATTGCTGCCGGTTTCCAACTTTTCGACGCAGTTCAGACCGTAGCAACCGGGGCGCTCTGTGGTCTCGGCAATACGCAAACTCCTATGCTCGTCAATTTGGGCGGCTACTGGATCTTTGGTCTACCAATTGGTTGTCTTCTCTGCTTCCGGTTTGGCTACGGCATCTACGGTCTGTGGGCCGGCCTGACGGGATCTTTGATCGTGATTGCGTTGCTGTTGCTTTACACGTGGAATCGGCAAAGTCAACCGAGCGGGCGTTTGGTTAAGAGATTTGTGAACTGAGTAGCCGAGTCCACTCTCCGCCTCGCGTTCTTTGCCGGTGAAATGGCCTATGTGGCCGGGTATTGGGCACCTAGGCTAATCCTTCCTGCTCTCCTGTGCTTCACTGTGCTTTGCGCGATTGCTATTGACCGGCGGATTGCAAAAAGCCAAGAACATGGGCAAAAGCCATTCTCGCTCTGGTGATTTTCCAATCCACCCTGTAGTTGTCCTTTCTTCGGCCTTGGGGTATTTTGCAGGGTCAAACTGTGGAAGGCTATCCAAAAACCCATGATCCCGGTTAGACCGAGTCGCGTGGTGTTTGGTTTACCTATGACAAGGGTTGCCGTCACTCCGCAAATAGATCATCTGCCGGAACGCTGGCAGGTCGCTTTCCCCAAGCTAACCGGAAGACCTCGATTCCAAATGTTCTTTGCCCGTTCGGGTTGTCAAAAAACAGCTTTTTCAATCCCGGAAATTGCGTCCGATGCGCCTGAAATGCCCTCGTTTTTTGCTCTGTCCACTGCGTGGTGTCAATTACGAAATCAGATCCCGGCAGATTTGGAACGTCCGCATCTTCCGGCAGTTTGAACAGGATGGTCGGCGGTGTCCATAGCAGCCTTTCAATGACATGCGCGCTTCCGAGTTCCGGATACCAACGCCCGTCAGAGGCAGCCGCTACCGCATCGAGGGCAAAGCGACTGATTGCAAGGTGGTCCGCGTGCTGATTTGCGCCATGCGTATCAAAAGTAATCACCACCTGCGGCTTTCTTCGCCGGATCGATTCCACCAGGACGCGCCGCATCTCTTCGAGCGGCGCATCGGCCAGGCACTTGTCTTGATAAGGCAGAAACTGCACGTCGGTGACGCCCAGGGCGGCCATCGCCTTAATCAGCTCCCGTTCACGCACTTGCGGCAATTCTTCTGTGGGGCAGAGATCACCTGTTTTCCCGCGTTCGCCCCGGGTTGCGCAGATAACCCCAATCTGCGCTCCTGCCTCGGCGTACTTAGCGAAGGTTCCGGCGGCGAAAAAGGTTTCATCGTCCGGATGCGCTCCAATAAATAAGAGTCGCTTCACACTTCCAGAGTACGAACAGTGCTGTAACTGTTTCATAACAAAAGCTCGTTACCATATCAAGATGGAAATAATCAAACCGATTCCTCTCCGTGCTTCGGAAGCGCCGTCTTATTGGCTGCTCGGTATATTGTGGAGCATTCTCGTTGATGGCGAAGCGACAAACGGCCGCTGGTCTCTTATGGAACAAATGATGCCGCAGGGAGGAGGGCCGCCTCCCCATGTACACCCGTTCAATGATGAATGGTTTTACGTCCTGGAAGGCGAAATGACAATGGTTGTCGGAG
>JAFAZU010000219.1 GCA_019239585.1 Acidobacteriaceae bacterium | reverse complement strand
CTATTACACCTCCATTCACATCGAAGAGTTCGAGGTGGAAGCGCGCGACACCAAACTGGGACCCGAAGAAATCACGCGGGACATCCCCAACATTGCGGAATCCTTCCTACGCAACCTGGACGAGAGCGGCATCATCCGCATCGGCGCCACGGTGAAGCCGGGAGACATTCTGGTCGGCAAAGTGACGCCTAAGGGCGAAACACAATTGACGCCGGAAGAAAAGCTGCTCCGGGCCATCTTCGGTGAGAAGGCCGGTGATGTGAAGGATGCTTCTCTTTACTGCCCGCCGGGTATTGAAGGCACCATTGTGGATTGCAAGGTGTTTTCACGCAAGGGCGCAGAGCTGGACGAGCGGTCCAAACAGATCCTCGGACTCCAGGAAGAGCGCCTGCACCGCAACCTTGAAGACGAAAAGCGAATCCTTAGCGATGAGCGCGCCAAGCGGCTGGAAACGCTGCTGGCCGGTAAGGAACTCACAGCAGACCTCCATGACGAAAAAACAAACAAGAAGCTCCTCTCGAAAGACACGCCGCTGACCCGCGATGTGCTTGAAAAGTTGCGTGCTCGCGATTTAAAGCGCATGCGGCTGAACACGAAGGATGTTCGCCTCAATGAGCAGATCGACGAAATCGAAGAAATGACTTCGCGCCAGATCGCCGTGCTCGAAAAGATCACGGAAGAAAAAATAGCCAAGCTGCGCAAGGGTGATGAACTGCCTCCGGGCGTCATCAAAATGGTGAAAGTTTATATCGCCATGAAGCGCAAGCTCTCGGTCGGCGACAAGATGGCGGGCCGGCACGGCAACAAGGGCGTGATCGCCCGTATCGTTCCGGAAGAAGACATGCCCTACATGCCCGATGGCACTCCGGTGGAGATCGTCTTGAATCCCTTGGGCGTTCCGTCCCGTATGAATGTGGGCCAGATTCTTGAAACGCATTTAGGTTGGGCGGCTGCCAAGCTCGGTGTTCACTTCGCCACGCCCGTCTTCGACGGCGCGGCAGAGCGGGACATCAAGACGCAGTTATCTAACGCTGGTCTCCCCAGCTCGGGCAAGATCGAGTTGTTTGACGGTGTGACTGGTGCGCTTTTCGAACAGCCGGTAACGGTCGGCTACATCTATATGTTGAAGTTGAGCCACCTGGTGGATGACAAGATCCACGCGCGTTCGATTGGGCCTTACTCCTTGATTACGCAACAGCCGCTCGGCGGAAAAGCGCAGTTCGGCGGACAGCGCTTCGGCGAAATGGAAGTCTGGGCGCTCGAAGCCTACGGCGCGGCCTACATTCTCCAGGAGTTGCTAACGGCCAAGTCGGACGACGTGTACGGACGGGCCAAGATCTACGAAGCAATTGTGAAGGGCGAAGCCGCCGCCGAGCCGGGCGTGCCGGAATCGTTCAATGTGTTGATTCGCGAGTTGCAGAGCCTCTGCCTCGACGTGGAGCTGATGAAGAAGCCGCGCGAGATGCAGGACCTGGCGCACGCTGCGGATTAAGGCAAATGGTTATGGCGAAGGGGGCATCTTATTCGAGCCCGATGCTCCCTTTTGCTGAGTGTAAAAAGGGCCCGTGGGTTGAAATAAGGATAACTTAATGTATCGTTCCTCTCCGTACGATAGAGCCAATCTAATTGCCGACTTCGATTCGATCCGAATTAGTCTGGCCTCTCCGGAAAAGATCCGGAGCTGGTCGCATGGTGAAGTCACCAAGCCGGAAACCATCAACTACCGCACGTTCAAGCCCGAGCGTGATGGCTTATTCTGCGCCCGCATTTTCGGCCCGGTAGCTGACTGGGAGTGTCTCTGCGGCAAGTATAAGCGCATGAAGCATCGCGGAGTGATTTGCGACAAGTGCGGTGTCGAAGTAACGCTTTCCCGTGTGCGCCGCGAGCGCCTGGGCCACATCGAACTGGCCAGCGCCTGCTCGCACGTGTGGTTTTTCAAAGGGCTGCCGAGCCGCATCGGTTACTTAGTCGATATCACCCTGCGCGAACTGGAGCGCGTTCTGTATTATGAAGCGTTTGTGGTCGTTGATCCAGGCGAAGGCACGGGTCTGACGCAAGGCGAAGTCATCAGCGACGAGCGCAAGCGGCAACTCGATGGGGAGTTCCCCAACGCGTATGTCGCTATGATGGGCGCCGAAGGCGTCAAGGAACTGCTGCGCAAGCTGGATATCGAAACCCTGAGCCAGGAAATTCGCGAAAAGATGCGGGTCGAAACCTCGGCCCAGAAAAAGCTGAAATTTGCCAAGCGCCTGCGCGTGGTCGAAAGCTTCCGCAAGTCGGGCAATAAGCCGGAATGGATGATTCTGGATGTGATCCCGGTCATTCCGCCGGAATTGCGTCCTCTGGTGCCGCTTGACGGCGGACGCTTCGCGACTTCTGACTTAAACGATCTCTATCGCCGCGTTATCAACCGCAACAACCGGTTGAAGAAGCTGATGGAGCTGCACGCCCCTGATGTGATTGTGCGCAATGAAAAGCGCATGTTGCAGGAAGCGGTGGACGCCCTTTTTGATAACGGTCGCCGCGGTCGTGTATTGCGCGGCGCGAACAATCGTCCGCTCAAGTCGCTTTCGGACACGCTCAAAGGCAAGCAGGGCCGGTTCCGTCAGAATCTGCTCGGCAAGCGCGTCGATTACTCGGGCCGTTCCGTCATTGTGGTTGGTCCCGAACTGAAACTGCACCAGTGCGGTCTGCCGAAGAAGATGGCGCTGGAGCTTTTCAAGCCGTTTATTTATCACCGCCTGGAACAGCGCGGGCACTGCACCACGATCAAGCAGGCC
>JAFAZU010000090.1 GCA_019239585.1 Acidobacteriaceae bacterium | reverse complement strand
AACGTTCGTATCAGCTTGCCCCAATTCCAGGAATGCCTGCAATGGATGGAGAAGAACGATGCTGAAGGAAGATAGAGCCCGAACGCTTGGGTTTCGTTGCGGCCTGGTGGGCGCGCTGGCTTGGTTTGCCATGGGGGTCGAGTCGGTGTTGCGGCCGTTTCAGGACAATCGTCGCGAGACGTTCTGGCCGCTGCCATTTGTTCTCACGATGATTGCCTTGGTTTGCGTGCACCTGATCCAGCGCGGCCGCTCCCGTACCGAGCGCTTAGGTTTCGCCAGTGTCATGGCCGCCTCTGCGCTGATGCTGGTCGGCAACATCGGTTTGCAACTCAACGTGAGGTCGCTCGAGGGGCTGGGCGCTCCCGCCGGTCCGGTGATCTGGTTGGTGGGGTTGGCGTGCTTCGGCGGCGGCACTCTGCAGTGCGGCGTATTGCCGCGCTCGGCGGGCGTGGCGCTGATCCTGTTTGAGCCGAGTTCGATCCTGGCCGCTTTCGCGCTGTCCCCCATAGCACCCCTGCTGCCCCGTGGAGCCTACAGTGGCAACCTGGGCAAGGGGATCGCGTTAGCGATCGTAGCCGTTGCGCTCCGTGACGCTCGGAGCCGTAAATGCCAGCGTGCGCAAACACTTCGGACCGTTGAGGGGCCGGGCTGATCCGTCGAAGACGCCCCCTTGCTCTGACGCTCGTGCCACCCGCGCAGAGGCCCAGCAACTACACCCTGAAAAGTCCGTACAGTTTCCGAGTTGTGCCAGGGCGACGGACAAACCGTCAATTGGGCTGGTACTGTTCAGGGTGAGCCCAGTTTTCCGGCCTGATGGACAGCTTGCCGACCATACAATTAGTCATACCGGGAGCACATCAGTTCTAGCCCTCTTGCCCCAGTCACGTACAACGATCTGTGTGAGGAGAGCCTCAAGGCCCGGCCGGTCCGGTCAATAATATTGGGAGTGGGTGGCGCGTTGTTGACGCGAGGCGACACTCAACAACAAACATGCAGATGCTTCGCTTTCAGTCGCCGAGTAGATTTCGGCACACACTTCCCGTGTTGGCAGCAGCGGTCTGTCTGATTTTTCGTGCTGCAGAGGCACAACAGACAGCGCAGCCTTGGATGAACAAGAGTTTACCGCCAGAGCAGCGTGCGGATCTCGTCCTGAAAGAAATGACCTCCGACGAGAAGATCGCCCTGCTACACGGCAACGGCATGCCAGGCGTTCCGAACTGGCAGATGCCCCTCACTTACATGGGGAATGGCGGGGCCGGGTATGTGCAGGGCGTGCCTCGGCTCGGGATTCCTGCGATTGTTCAGTCCGATGCTGCCTACGGTGTGCGGAACGGTGGCGCAAACGGGCGCTATGCCACGGCACTGCCTTCGAATCTAGCAGCGGCATCGAGTTGGAATGCGGAACTGGCGTGCGAATACGGGGGCTTGATTGGTCGTGAACTGCGCGCGCATGGATTCAACATGACTCTGGGCGGAGGCGTGAATTTGACCCGTGATCCGAGGAATGGCAGAACGTTCGAGTACGCGGGAGAAGATCCATTGCTGGCCGGGACGGTCGTGGGCCACCTGATGAAGTGTGAACAGGCAGAGCACGTCATCGGCGATATTAAACACTATGTTCTGAATGACCAGGAAACCGGCCGCAATATTGTCAACGTAAGCATCTCGAAACGCGCCATGCAGGAAAGCGATCTGCTGGCCTTCCATATCGGACTGAAGATTGCTGATCCGGCGGCCGTGATGTGCTCTTATAACCGCGTCAATGGAGCCTTTGCCTGCGAAAACCCGTACACTTTGCGCGAAGTCCTGAAAAAGGACTGGGGGTTCCACGGCTTTGTCCTCTCCGATTGGGGTGGCACTCACAGCACAGAGGAGGCCCTCTCGGCGGGACTGGATCAGGAGCAACCGATGGCTGACTATTTCGGCCCGAAGCTGAAGGCCGCGGTGGAGGCCGGGAAGGTCCCAATGTCTCAGATCGATGACAGCGCCAGACGCGTTCTCTATGCAGAGTTCCTTTCAGGCATCGTAGACGATCCGGTGGAGAAAAGCGTCGTGGACGCCGAGGCTGGCCTTGCGTTAGCGCAGAAGGTCGAAGAGCAGAGTATTGTTCTGCTGAAAAACGCGAGCGGGATTCTGCCTTTGGACAGAGAGAAAATCCGTCGTATCGCTGTGATCGGAGGACATGCGGATATCGCCATGATCTCGGGCGGTGGCTCGGCTCAGGTCGACCCGCCGGGTGGGAACGCCATCGCTCCGCCCGGACAGAAGGCCACGCACTGGCAGGACCATATTTGGTTTCCCACGTCGCCCTTGCAAGCGTTAAGGACGGCAATGCCCGAAGCGAAAATTGATTTCGATTCAGGCCAGGATCTTTCGTCTGCAGTCCAGTTAGCCAAAAGCGCCGAGGTGGCAGTCGTGTTTGCCTACCAATGGGAAGCGGAAGGCATGGACCTCCCTAATCTCTCTTTGCCGGACAATCAGGACGAGTTAATCGAGCGTGTGGTCGCTGCCAACCCTCACACGATTGTCGTTCTCGAGACGGGAACGGCGGTGAAGATGCCGTGGCTGGATCGAGTAGGAGGCGTCGTGGAAGCCTGGTATGCGGGAAGCAGCGGACATCGGGCTTTGGCAAGGGTTCTTACGGGACAAGTGAATCCTACTGGGAAGCTGGCCATGACCTTCCCGAAGAGCGAAGAAGACCTGCCGCATCCGGTCATTCCGCCGCTGTCCCGAAAGGATGAAGGACAAGGGACCGGAGCCGTCAACGGCCCGGCGCACGTGCAGTCCAAGTACGCGATCACATATTCAGAAGGCTCGAAGGTCGGCTACAAATGGTACGAGGCTGAGCACAAACCGGTGTTGTTTCCGTTTGGTTTTGGCTTGTCGTATACGACTTACGCTTACGACAGGCTCAAGATTGACGATGCCCAACGGGCGGTGAGCTTCTCGGTGAAGAACACCGGAACAAGATCCGGAGTGGAGATCGCACAGGTGTACGTTGCTTTACCGGCGGTGGCGGGCGAATCATTTCACCGCCTGGCCGGTTGGAGCCGAGTGGAACTGCAGCCGGGAGAGTCGAAGGTAGTGACCGTGGCGATCCACCCGGACATTCTCCCCGTCTACGATGAAGCAAAAAGCGGATGGACGCTGCTCCCGGGCACGTACAAAGTTTCCGTAGGACCGTCGTCAGCGAGTGCTTCCTTGAACGGGGATCTCCACATTGCAAAATGATGGTGACGAAGGCGCTGGCTAAATCCATCAGTACCAGCAGTACTAAATGACTGCTTGTATTCCGATCAGCTCGCCCTTATTCTATATCAGTCCGCCACTGAGCCTATTTCAGAAACGAATTACTAAGCAACTTGGTTGTCAATTTCGGCACCA
>JAFAZU010000049.1 GCA_019239585.1 Acidobacteriaceae bacterium | reverse complement strand
CGCCGCAAAAGACCAAGGTGCTTTTCGATCAGTTGAATGAGCCCTTTCACGTGGCGGACAAAACGCCGTTTCGAATCGGGGCCGCCGGCGGCCTGAGATTTCAGGGCTCTATCGAAGACGTCCGGGTATATAAGGTTGCTTTAGAGCCCGATGAGGCGGCAGCGGTGTCGGCACGGGAATCCGTTCGGCAAATCGCAGCGATTCCGCCGAGGCAACGCAGTAGAAGCCAGTCTGAGAAGATCGGGCTCTGCTTCCTGCAAGAAGGAGCGCCGCAGAAGATCAAGGATGCGCAGGCGGAACTGCAATCCACCCTCCGGAGCCGTGAGCGTTTTGAGGATGCGATTCCAACTGTCATGATCATGGTGGATGACCCGAATGCCCGGGAAACATTCTTATTGAAACGCGGCGCTTACGATAACCCGGGCGAGAAGGTAACGCCGGGCATCCCGGAGGTGCTTCCGCAGCCGCGTCCAGAATGGCCGAATAATCGACTGGGATTGGCGCGCTGGCTGACCGACCGCTCCAACCCTTTGATGGCCCGTGTGACCGTGAATCGATATTGGCAGTCTTATTTCGGGTTCGGCATCGTGAAAACGGTGGATGACTTCGGTTCCCAGGGCGAGTGGCCTGTGCATCCCGAATTGCTGGATTGGCTGGCCGTCGAATTCATGGAGAGCGGCTGGAACGTCAAGGCCATGCAGAAGCTGATCGTCACCAGCGCCACGTACCGGCAATCGTCGAGAGCGAAACCGGAGTTGCTGGGGAGAGATCCTGATAACCGTTTGCTCGCGAGAGGCCCGCGCTTTCGCCTGGGACCCGAGGTGATCCGCGATCAGGCGTTAGCTGCTTCCGGGCTTCTGGTCGAGGAAGTGGGCGGCCCTTCCGTGAAACCCTACCAGCCGCCCGGTCTGTGGCAGGAGCTTGCCAGCGGCGGCGGATATGTGCAGGATCACGGCCCAGGGCTGTACCGGCGGAGTCTTTACACTTATTGGAAACGAACAGTAACGCCGCCCTTTATGGCGAACTTCGATTCGCCGAATCGCGAAGTATGCACCGTTTATGAGAACCGGACGAATACGCCGCTCCAGGCTCTCAATCTGATGAACGATGTCGCGTATCTGGAAGCCTCGCGGAAACTGGCCGAACGCATGATGGTGGAAGGAGGCGCGAGTCCGGAAGGTCGGATCGACTATGGATTCCAGCTACTGCTGGCGCGTTCGCCGAAGCCGTCCGAGCTACAGATTATTCTGCGAACGCTCCAAGACTTTGAAGCAACTTATGAGCGAGACCCCAAAGTAGCGGAGCAGTTTCTGAACTATGGCGAATCGCCCAGGAGGCCCAGCCTCGATCCCCGTCAGTTGGCGGCTTACACAACCGTAGGAAGCTTATTGCTGAATATGGACGCCACGATCACAAAGGAGTAAGTATGGAATGCTGTGATAACCACCGCCTTAAAATGACGCGCCGCCACTTCTTCGGCTTGAATTCGACAGGCGTCGGACTGGCGGCGCTGGCGGGACTCTTGAATCGCGGCGGGCGAGCCGGAACAGCGGGTTCAGCGGCGCATGGCGGCCTTCCGGAATTTCCGAGCTTTCCGCCTACGGCGAAGCGCGTCATCTACCTATTTCAATCCGGCGGACCATCGCAGATGGAGCTCTTCGACTACAAGCCCCGGCTTAAAGAATTTCAGGGCACGGATTTGCCCGACTCCATTCGCGGCGGTCAAAGGCTCACGGGAATGTCGGCAACACAGTCGAGCTTCCCGGTGGTTCCTTCTAAATTTGAATTCGCGCAGCGAGGACAGTCGGGCGCATGGGTCAGCGAACTCCTGCCGTATACGGCAAAGATTGCGGACCAGCTCACTTTTATCAAATCCGTCAACACGGAGGAGATCAATCATGATCCGGCTGTGACGATGGCGCAAACCGGATTTCGGCTGGGGGGCCGTCCCAGCATGGGCGCTTGGATTTCGTATGGGATCGGCTGCGAAACGGAAAACCTGCCAGCCTTTGTGGTCATGATTTCTTCTGCCGGTAGCGGCGGTCAGCCGCTCTATGACCGGCTCTGGGGCAATGGTTTTCTGCCGAGCCGCTATCAGGGAGTCAAGTTCCGCTCCGTGGGCGATCCCGTGCTCTACCTATCAGACCCTAAAGGATTTAGCTCCGAAAACCGGCGCCACTTCCTGGATGCTCTCCGAGAGTTGAACAAAGTCGAATACGACGAGTTTGGCGATGGGGAAACCAACACCCGCATTGCTCAGTACGAGATGGCTTACCGTATGCAAAGCTCAGTGCCGGACCTGACTGACCTTTCCAAAGAGCCTGCCTCCACTTTCGAGCTATACGGCGAGGATGCCAAAAAACCGGGTACTTTTGCGTCAAATTGCCTACTCGCGCGGCGGCTCGCCGAGCGGGGTGTCCGGTTCATTCAGCTTTATCATCGTGACTGGGACCATCATGGGAAGCTGCCCGAAGAGCTTCCGAAGCGGTGCAAGGATGTGGACCAAGCCTCTGCGGGTCTGATTCAGGACCTGAAACAACGCGGCATGTTGGATGACACCCTCGTGATCTGGGGCGGCGAGTTTGGGCGAACGGTGTATTGCCAAGGCCGCCTGACAGCCACCGACTACGGCCGGGACCATCATGGGCGCTGTTTCACCGTCTGGATGACAGGCGGCGGCATCAAACCCGGCATTACACTGGGCGAAACCGACGACTACGGCTACAACATCGTGAAAGATCCGGTGCATGTGCATGATTTGCAGTCGACAGTTCTCCATTGCCTCGGGATCGAACACACGAAACTGACTTACCAGTTTCAAGGGCGCCACTTCCGGCTGACCGATGTCGCAGGCAAAGTGGTGCAGCCGATCTTGTCTCAATCTGCCTGAATCGATCAGAACTGATACGGTTCCGCTGTTGGTAAAGCGTTTGGTTGTAGGGCCGTGGCGCTTGGCGCTTCGCCCGGGGCGGGATGACGGCCGTAGCTCCCACTCTTCGATCAGCTGTACTATGGCCTCCGCATCATAGCCTTTGTCGGCCAGCACCGCCTCGGCTTTCCGTTTCCCCAGCAACGGAATCGCCTGTGTGCAGTCAGCGACTTGTTCGGCCGTGACTACGAAGTCCGGCAGCCGGCCCAGTTGATGGTACAGCAGGTGAATTTGGGTAGTCATACTCTTTCCCGGAAGTCATGCTAGGGTAGCAAGGGTTAGCGGCGGAAGCCAGGCGCATCCACTATCCGCAGACCATTCGGCCAACTCCCAAGCAGCTAGAGGAAGACGAGCGGCAACTGCGCGGCACTGCTTTGGGTTCCCGGGCTCGCTTGTTGCGGCTGTTGCAAACCGGGCAGGCTCGCAGTTTGCCCGAAGCGGCCTGTCTGCTCGGCTACAGTACAGTGCCCGGGACGCGCTGGTGGGTCTGCTCGCGACAGTGCGGCTTGTCGGGCTGGCTGCGGTTTCCCACTCGGCCCGGTCGTCCGGCGCCGAGGACGGCAGAGGGGCTTGGCGCGGATAGACAACAGGCGATGCGCGCCGGACGGATGACCCGACGGGAAGACGTGCGGCAGTATCTACAGCATCGCTGGAGCATCCACGATGGCAGTGTGAACGGTATTGGGCACTTACTGCGGCAGCGCCGTGTGCAGTTCAAAACCGGGGCGGCGGCGACAGCGGCCAGCCGATGCCGGCGCGCAAGCGGCGTTCAAAAAAACTTTGGGCGCTTACTGAAAAGCCCTGGTGTGCGCCGCGTTCTGGCCTTTGAGGAAGGGCGCTTTGGCCTGAAAGCCTGGTTGCGGCGGCGCTGGTGTCAGCGTCCCAAACGTGTCGATGCCGGTAGTCGGTTGATCGCTGTTGTCATCGTCCTGAGCAGAATTCTTTTGACCCAGAATGTAGGGCATCACCGAATAATTGTATAGTCCGGGATTCGCAAAGCTTCCCGGTTTATTCACGCCAATGCCGGTGGAAGCTCCCAGCATGGTCTGTGACGTATGGAGATCACCGAACGATTGGCTACCCCTGGCCGTAATGCTTCCTGTGAGCGTCGCTGAACTGCCGGCCACATTGATCTTCCCGGATTCCGTGATACTGCCTTCTTCCGTGTAAGTCCGCGTGGCGTCTGTCGACTTAGTGGTTCCCGATCCGCTGGCCCAGTTGGCCTTGATAGTTTCGACGAGAGAATCGGTCGAAAAACTGTTGTCGTCCGAGAGTTTGTCGAGTTGTACCGGGATTTCTTGGTGCAATTGGGTGTAATTGGCCGGATACGAGAAGATGTTTCCCGGCTCCCACGGCGGCTGATACCAAGCCAGGATATTGCCCGCCCGTGCGCCGAAAACCGGAGGGTTCGGCGCCGAGAACTGAATATTCAGCGGCTTCTGCGCGGAGGCGGGACAGTTCGCTGGCTGGCCGGGCAAACTATTTTGCCGAGTACCGGATAGATCCAGATATTGAAATCATTTTCGGTATACCAAATTTGATCGGAACCGTTGGTTTTGGCTGACACATCGAAGCTGTGAGAGCTGAAGTTGTTTGTCCCATTCGTATCGATCTCCTTTTTCGCTTGGCTGGCAGCGAAACCCACGTCGGCGGAGACCGAGACGGGACTGGTGTCGGGATTCCCCAACTGAGCTTTCAAGTCAACGCTCTCCTTCACGCTCCATCCCGTGCCGGTGGTGGAAGTATGAGCCGATTGGGAGCTGTTCTGATTCTGAACCTCATATTGGGTGTAGTAGCTGCTCGGGATAGCGCGCTCACATTCAGCACTTGCATGGTGTTGGCGTCCGCAGCTCCATCGAGCGGTTGGGCGAAGTCGACGTGCATGGGAGGCGCGGCGATGACGGTAGGTTGGTCGAGAGTCTGGATTGTGATCTTGGTTGGCCCGCCGAGAATGTACGAGCGGCCCTGGGTGTCCGCCTGCGTAAAGCTCAGTTCACTCCAGTTGCTTGTCAAGGAGGGTAGATTTGCATTTGATGCCGCGCTGATACTGAAAGTGCCAGGATCTACGTTGTTAATGCTTACGGCCTTCGTACCATTGCCGCAACTACCATAGAGCACTGCAATCTGGTCATTGAAGTTGTGCTGGGTTTGGCCTGCATTCAGCAGGTCCGGCTGGCGATGGTCGAAGTTTCCCACCGTCATGTCGTAGGCACCGTCCTGGCCGCTGAAATCCAACACCGAACCTTGAGTCACGGCGAGAGTAGCGGGATCGACGCTGAGGACCCTAATCGTTTTTTGTTGTTCGCACCCGTCTGAGCGGCCATAAAGGCGACCTCAGCTCCCGCCGCGCTGGCCGCGGCGCTGGTCCCGGCCTGGTCGGGCGGAGCGGGAGCCTCGAACCGCTCGGTCCAACGCCGGGCCGGGTCGGCCGGACAAGATAGGTTTTCACGCTAACAGCGTGACAGTCGAAAAGGCGCTCGGCGACCGCCTCTCTTCCAAAATACTCTTGCTACTCTACTCAGTAAGTTACTCGTGACGAACTACGAGGGCGTCAATCTGCAGCAGATTGCGCTTCCCATTGAGGACGCCCCCGACATTGGTGTAATCCGGGTCTTGCGCGTTAGCGCCCATGGCGAACATCCCTGCTACCGCTGCGAGCAGGAGTCCCATGCGGCGCTTGTTCCGCAGCAAAGCGAGCCCAATCAGCCCGGTGGCCAGCAAAACAATGGTTCCCGGTTCGGGAATCACTGTTGGCAGCGTTGACAAAATCCACCGTCCAATTCCCATTCCGGCATCTCCCGGCCGTGCCGGAAATGTCCCGAAACAGATTGCCCGGGCACGGGCCACCCGTCGTAAAAGAGGGATCGGCTGTAAAGTTCGGGTGGCCAGCCTCGGCAAAGCCGTCGGCCAGGTTGCCCACCAAAAAATGATCGTACTCGGTCAGGGCCACCAGGTAGCGGCCCGGCCCCAGCGTGGTCGTCAGGCCTGCATCCGCCGCGAGAGCAGTGGTGGGGTTCACCGCGACGCCCGCGCCCTCATCGTTGTCGGTGAGACAGGATCGTGCCGAAGCCGCCCGCAGGCACCACCGTGCCGGTCGAAGTCGTACCGCCCGCGTAGCCGTAGCTGCGGATATCGACGGTGCTGGCTGGTCGCGACCGTCAGGTTGAATCATTGGACGTTGTTGTCCTGCGTAAATAGGCCATCCAACGTGATGTTAGCTACCTGCGCAGCCTCGGGCGTGAAAATCAGGATAGACGCCGACAGCAGCATATAATAATGATCTGCCTTTATCCGGTATGCACATAAAGGTTTCTCCTTCAGAAGCACAGAGGGAGAAGATACCCGCTACCAGGCAGCAAAGGAACTCTGCCACACCTGCTTCTATCGGGTAAAGCGCAGGAGAGTCACGCAAGGGATCATTAAATCGAGTGAGCACGCATCTCGGGTTTTATTTCATGCAGCTTGGTCTTACAGGGCGAGCGATTTTTATTAGACTGCCGTAAAAACTATCAGGGGTTCACATATATTAAAATCTTTTCATTACAACTAGATTAATCTTGCAGTTGACCTACTTCGAATAAGTACTTACGATAAAAGGAGTTTGAATTGCAATCATTCTCAATGGGCTATGTTCTTTATAGCTGGCCCACGGCTTTTTGAG
>JAFAZU010000717.1 GCA_019239585.1 Acidobacteriaceae bacterium | reverse complement strand
AGGGAAAAGATCGGCATCTGTATCGGGCCGTGGACTCCAGCGGGCCGACGCTGGCTGTTCTCCGGACCGCCAAACGGGACCCTGCCGCCGCTACAGGCTTCTTCCGAAAAGCACGGCGTGGGGCGAGCGATCTCGCGCCACGGGTGAGCAAGGTCGACCAGGAAGGCCGCTTCCCCCCTCTCCGGGCAGCATTCCGGGCAGTGACGGCCGCCGGAGGCTGGTTGCGCCCTGGTCGGGGGCGGCTAGGCAGGTTCTTCGCTCCTGTGCTCGTGCCAGACCATAGAGCGCTGAAACAGAGAGGCCAGCGGGCCAGGGGCGCGGGCTCGTTCCGCCCGGCGCGGGGCGCACCAGGCAAGGCGTTGAACCCATGCCCCTGCTGGGCCAGGGACGAGGTTGGGGGCGATATTCTGGAGCCGGAAAGCGGAACGCAAGTACTGGCGCAATAGGGAGATCAGTTCTAGCGAATCGTCCGGCAGCGGTCACGCACAAGTTGGGGCGAGGGACCGTGACTTACATCGGCGTGGATACGCTCGATGGCGAACTGGAACGCAGCTTGATGCACCAGGTTTACCTGGATGCAGGCGCGAAGCCCGCTAATCTCGCCCCCGGCTTTGTAGTGGACTGGCACGATGGCTTCTGGGTTGCCACAACTTTGCGAGCCAGCCCGAAACCATTCCGGCTTCCGCTAATGCGCAGGTGCTGGTTGGGAATCGAAATGTGCCGCCCGGCGGCGCAGCGGTCTGGACGGAGCGGTAGTTTGAGATGGTTCCCGGACCGTAAGAATCTGATTACTTCCCTGATCTTTCAATTCTTGTTTAGTGCCGCTTGGCCAAACAATTTCGATGCGCTCAATCGTGGTAGCCGTGCCAAGCCCGAAGTGCAGCCGCAAGTCGTTTTGTGAAAGATAACTGCCTCCGCTTCTAATTTCGCTGTATTGTGTGTGACTATTGGCGGTAAGCTTCACTTTTGCTCCAATGGCACTCCGGTTCGAGCGCGTTCCCACCAGCTTCAGAAGGACCCAGTGTCCGGGCGGGTTTACAGCTTGCTTCAGCAGGGAAGGTGGCTCATTTTGATTGTTTACTGCGATCTCGACCGAGCCATCATTATCAAAATCTCCGAAGGCAGCGCCGCGTGACGAGTGCTTCTCGCGGAACGCGGGACCGGCCTGTTCCGAAATGTCGCGGAGCTTAGCATTTTTTTCGTTCTCATACAGAATTGCGCGATCTTTGTAATGGATATCAATTTTCAAACGGTCTACTTCAGGAAAAGCGTGCCCATTCACTAGAAGGAGATCTTTCCAGCCGTCGTTATTGAAATCAAAGAACCCCGCGCCCCACCCGACATAGCGCGTGTTGTGCCCCAGACCGGCATCAAGTGTTACATCATCAAAGTTGCCCTCGCCACGATTGCGGTACAGTGTTTCAAATTCATCGGAGAAATTCGTCCGAAAGATACTGGCGTGACCATCTCCCGCATAGTCTGCCGCATCCACGCCCATACCGGACATGGCCTTGCCGTTTCCGTCAAAGGCAACGCCGCGCAGCAGCGCTTCTTCTTCAAATTTGCCTTTGCCTTTATTGATGTAGAGCAGGGAAGGGGTCTGGTCGCAAGCGACGTAGATGTCAGGCAGGCCATCCTCATTAAAATCGCCCGTCAGCACGCCTAAAGAGTAGTGGCCTTCCGGCCTGGCAATTCCCGATTGGTCCGAAATGTCTGTGAATGTTCCATCACCATTGCTGCGGTACAGGATGTTACGGTCAAACGGCAGCCCTTTCGGCCCGCAATTAACCGGAATGCCTCGGTAATAACAGTAAGGGTTCGCTCCCGGCTTCGGCGTAGTGGCCGGATCAAATCTCAAGTAGTTCGCCACAAATAAATCCAGGTATCCATCTCCGTCAATGTCAGTAAAGGCGCAACCGGTGTTGTAACGGGTACGGGATTGCGTTAAACCAGCGCGGGCTGTTACATCTTCGAAAGCCTGACCGGCTTTGTTTCGATAAAGATGATTCGCGCCCCAGTAAGTGACAAAAAGATCCGTGAAGCCATCGTTATCGTAATCGCCCGCGCACACACCCTGCGCCCATCCGGAGGAGCGTAAACCGAGGGCGTCCGTAACATCGCGAAAACGGCCTTTACCCTCGTTGTGGTACATGCGATTCGTTCCGCCTTCACCTGACAGAACAAAGAGGTCGAGAAGGCCGTCATTGTCGTAGTCAATGAAAGAAATTCCGCTGCCGGTGGTTTCGATAATGTACTGCTTGGTCGTTGTGCCGCCATTAGGAAACACGTCGGTAATGCCAGACTGCACCGCGATGTTTTGAAAATCGGGCTGATAGGAGGGGGGTATGGCAATTGCCGAGAGTGCAAGAAGGAAAAGCAGTAAACGCAAGCGAATGATCAAGAGTGGGATTCTGATTGTCAAAGTGGCGGACTTTCTGCGGTAGCTCGGAAGCTAGGTTAGCCCACAACGGATGCCCTCCGCGTGAGGTTTGGGGTGTGGACTCCCACGTAAAGGCCCGCGACAACTCTCGCCCCGTAGTACTAGGCTTGCGCTTTTTCCGTTCCAGCCACGGAGGGCAGTTTTCATTTTAAACCGGGAACGCTCATTACGATGTTTCGGGAACAAACTAACCTGTAAGGACAGGGTTGCGGCTATTGCCGAGAGTGCAGCTTTGCTGCCGCCCGCAAAGCGGTCATATCCTGAACGGAGCCGGAGAACGCCGGATCAGCCGTGGTGAATCCTAGTGTGTTCTTGCCCAGAGTGTGAGTCGTGAGCGCCTCACGGAACATGCCGCTTGCACAATCAATTGCCGTAGCGCCGTTCAGTTTCACTGTCGTCTGACCAGAAATAGGGTCAAGCACTGTCTCGATCAATTGCGGGTGGCCCGGCAGGACAGGAAAGGGTTCACTGACACAGGGTGGAGTGCCCCAATGATCGAAAAAGAGCCGGATTCTGCCGTCAGGCTGATACTGCACACCCAGCAGGTCGGCGTTCAATGCACGGTTGCCGAGCTGGAGCAGTGGCTCGGAGCTGTGGGCCGGGTGATCGGGCAAAGTCGCCTCCAATTTGAATCTTTGGGCGTCGGGACTTTGCGGCGTATTGCTCCCAATGCGATCGATATGACCTGAGAAGGAGGGGCCAACGCCTTTGAGGCCGATCGCGTTTACCCCAAGCCGGGAATTCGGCTCGTATCCATAGACGCCGATACCGCAGTCAAGCACTGTCTGACCCGCAAAGCGAACCCGGAAGCGTTGAAATAATTGATCCGGTTCCACGGAAAGTCCGTAAGGCTTTTCGGGCTGATACGGATAACCGGCGCTGGAGCAGCGGGACGTCAACGAGTGTGCATACTGAAACGAAATGAGCTCTCCTGGAAGGTATGTCACGTTTAACGCATCTGCACCGGGCGGTTTTCCAAACTGAATCAACGGCTCCGTGCCGTTTACTGGGGCATGAAGGGGGAAAACCAGGGAAAAGTAGAGCGACTGCGGCGACGACAGGAGATTCCACCTGGTTCCGTCACTTTCATACAAAAGATTCGAATTGCGGATAAACCAATGAAAGCCTTTCGGTCCAACGGGGGGTACGGGCTGAGCGCTAGAAGTAATGGTCAGCGTTTCGGAGGAGTTTGCCGCCGTTGTGCGGTCAAACAATATGGAACGGATCGCGTGAGCGCGTTGCCGAAGATGCCCATCCGAGGCGCGTCCTGCTGCTGCGTCCCAGTAAAGAAACTTGTCTGTTTGGGACAGAATCAGGCCAGCAGTCTGGTCCAGTCCGAGCGCAGCCTGTTCGACGAAGCATAGCAGGAGAAAGATGGCAAAACATGCTCGAAGAGCTGTGCTCAGCGCCCGTTGCGAAATGCGGGCCATCGCTCGCCAGCCTAGTATCACAACCTGCATAACGCAAAGGCCCAGCAGGAACGGCATGTCGTACTGATAGCGCATGAACGTTCCCGATTCGTTCAGGAAGTAAGCAAACACGCAAAGCCAAAGGGCAACCAGATAGAGCCCATATTGCCAGCCCTCCGGCAGCCGCTTGCGCAGGAGCAGAACGACGGCGTACAAGAACGCGGGAATGAGCAGAAGCAGCATAGGCATCGACACAAACACAGAGAATATCGGGAAGTTATGGAGGAGACCTCCTGACCCGTCTTTGCGGTTGATGACGCCGAAGCTTGACGACTTGCCCAGAACGAAAGGAAAGTCCGAGGTGCGAATCTCAAAACCAGCCAGGAATTGATTGTAAAAGTTGTAAGGAATGCGATGCGGCTGGGGCATTTGGTAAGGCTCAGGCGCC
>JAFAZU010000435.1 GCA_019239585.1 Acidobacteriaceae bacterium | reverse complement strand
GCCCGCTAGACGCCGGTACAGTCGGTAATGATACTCGGCGACATCCTGCTCCTTCAAAGCGAAAACAAGCACCGTTTCGTTTTCAAAGCTGACCTGCGACGCCCAGGATTGCAGTCCTTCCGCCGGCCGCTGCTCCACAACGAAGTCCGCCGTCTTCTCCGCGATGGCCGCACGAGCTTTCCTGCCGTTAACGCGCTCACCGGAGCGTTCCAGATAAGGGACCAGCAGGATGGAGATGCGCGGCAGCGTTCCGGCAATGGAAGGCGGAAGCGCTCCAATCGGCTCCTCCAGGTACTCCTTTAGAACCTCTTCGCTCATGGGCGCGGAGGCGCAGAAATAGCCAAAGGTGTTGCTGAGCGGGATGACTTCACCTTTAAACCGCTCTGCAAATTGGCCGACACTGACTCGGGAAAGACTAGACAGAGCTTGATTCACGGGAACCGGCTCTCTTTGGCTGGACATCGACTTTTCGACTCGATTTTAGCAAAGCAGGTTTGTAGCCCCTCTCGGGTAGACCTAGTTTGAATACGGGCGGTTGGTTTGTGGGGATAGCTTGCGCTGCTAAAATTGGAAGCGTAAACCGTGCAGTTTTTAGCCTCTGCGGGCGAAGCATCCGGCGATTTGTATGCTTCGGGAGTTGTTCATTCCCTGTTGTCACTCCATCCACGCGCTCGTTTTTACGGCTGTGCCGGACCAAAATTGCAGGCCGCCGGCGTGGAACCGATTATTGATGCGAGAGGCCTGGCAGTTGTCGGCTTGGCGGAAGTAGTTGGGCACCTGCCGCGCATCTACGGCGAGTACCGGAAGTTGGTCCGCTATGCAAAGCAGCATCCGCCTGATGCTGCCCTCCTGACGGACAGCCCGGATTTTCATCTACGCTTAGCGCGCCATTTAAAGAGGATGGGGGTGCCGGTTTATTATTTGGTTGCTCCGCAGGTTTGGGCCTGGCGTCAGAGCCGGGTGAAGATCATTCGCCAGTTAGTCGACAAACTGTTTTGCCTGTTTCCGTTTGAGGAAAGGTGGTTCCGCGAAAGAGGCGTGGACGCAACCTATATAGGGCATCCGCTGGCTACAGTGGTCCATACAAGTCTTTCCCGTGATGAATTTTTCGAAAAGTACAAACTTCCTCGCGGGAAACGGGTGCTGGTCCTCCTTCCGGGAAGCCGCACGGGTGAGGCGTGCCGTCATCTGCCGGTTTTGCTCGAATCGGTGGCGCAACTTCGCCAACATTTCGATCTTTCCGTGATTCTGGGGACGCCCCAAGGATTTTATCGGGCCGAAGCTTTTGCAAAATTCCGGGAACCCATTGCGTCCTTATCCATCCAAATAATAGAAAACGATACCTGGAATTGCATCGGACATGCCGATCTTGCGCTGGCCGCCAGCGGTACCGTCACGATTGAGGCGGCGATCCTGGGCACTCCTACCGTTACGTTTTACAAAGTGAATCCTTTGACTTGGGCGGCGGGCCGCCGTTTGGTGAAGGCGCCTTTTTTATCTATGGTGAATTTGATCGCTGAGCGTCAGATTGTCCCGGAACTGATCCAGCACGAGATGACATCTTCCAACATCACGAGCGCGGCCGAAGCTCTGCTGAACAGCCCCGAGCGCGCCGACCGCATGCGGGTGGAGCTTGGGCGAGTACGGGCTTTGCTGACCTGTGAAGGCAATCCTTTTGAGCGCGCCGCCAGTCTAATAGAACGGGACCTCCCCTTGCGAACACACTCTCGCTCTATCCTTCAGGAGACAATAAAATAATGTCCCGCATTTGCCAGTTAAGTTTTCTGCTTCTCCTCGTCGGGATCAGCCTGTTTGCGCAAACGAAGCGGTCGGGTCTCGAAGTCCAGAAGTATACGATTGACGCCAATATTAATCCACGTACGCAGTCCATTACAGCGACGGCCCGAATTGATTTCACGCCACTGGACAACATCAGTGACGCCACCTTTGAACTGAATAGCGCCTTAACGGTTTCGAAAGCGGTGGACCGGACCGGGCAGAATTTAGCGATTGCCCGTGATACACAGAACTTTACGGTCAAGGTTGCGTTTGCGAACGGCCTGCCTAAGGGACAACCCTCGGAAATTGCGTTAACTTATAACGGCAAGCTGACAGGCAATGAAGATTCTCCGGTGTACGGACTCAAGTTTGCTGCTCTGCATACCGATTATGGGTATCTTCTTTATCCGGCGCGCTGGTTTCCGGTCAATGACTATACCGTGAACCGCTTTGCGGCGGATCTCCATATCACGACTCCGTCCGAATATCACGTCCTGGGTAGTGGAGATTTAAAGACCGACAATGCTGGGAATGGACAAACCCTTTACTCGCTTCATTACGAGAAGGCCAGCTTTCCGGGCAGTATCGCTTTAGTGAAGGGCAACGGTGTTCGTGTCACCTCTCAGGGAATCAATACCAGTGTTTATTTCCGGGATGCGGAGTCGGCCAGCGCACAGGCCTACGGCGATGAGACTGGCAAGGTTATGACGTTTCTGACCTCTGAGTACGGCCTTGCTCCGCAAGCTAATCTCACGATGGTGGAAACGGAAGCGGGCGCAGTAAATGGCTACTCTGCTCCCGGCATTATTTTTCTGGCTCCGAGCTCCATTACGAAAAGGGTTAATGCGCGCATTCTGAGCAATCAGCTTTCCCGGCAGTGGTGGGGAGGTCTGGTTTCGCCTGTGAATCGCAACCATCTCTGGCTAATGAATGGACCGGCCCGCTTTTCCGAGCTTCTTTACATGGAGCATAATAGCGGGCCAGGCGCGATTGACAACGACTTGAAAGCAACTTACGTGGAAGCGCTGACGGTGAAAGATCCGCCGGTGCTGCAATCGGCGCGGCTGGAAGATTATTCGCCGGAGTATTGGGCGCTGACGGCTGCCAAGGGCGCGGCGGTCCTGAATATG
>JAFAZU010000389.1 GCA_019239585.1 Acidobacteriaceae bacterium | reverse complement strand
GGCCTGGACTGAACCCCAAGCGTGAGACAGACGAGTTTGGAGACGGTAGCCGTTCGCTGATTTCTCATAGGCGAACGGGAGGTTATAGTCCAGGATGGTTGCGGTGGGCGAAGCGGAAGCGAGCCATGCTGGAGAGCCACTCGCCAGGAATAGCCTACCGGAGACTCATCCAAAACGATGAGGCGGGAGCGGTCGAAAAGAGGGCCGCTCCCCTGGGCAGATATCAGCATCTCACATCGGATGGATAGATCTCCTCATGCCTGGAAAAACTCAGGCGGGGAGCCTGCGGGATTTCCGCTGTCGTTGATTGCGCCGCCCGCCTTTCAAACTCTTCTGGCGACAAGTAACCCAGCGCCGAGTGCAGACGCGTGGCGTTGTAATAGCGGTCGAAGAAGACCGTCAGATGGGTGCGGAGATCCTCGATGTCCCGGTACTCGAAACAGCGAATCTCCTCCTGTTTCAGAGTTTTCAGGAAGCGCTCGCATTTCGCGTTGTCGTAGGGATTGCCCGGCCTGCTCATGCTCGGAATCATCCCGTGCTGAAGCAACGTGTCGACGTAGGCGACGGAGGCGTACTGGACTCCGCGATCGGAGTGATGGATCAGGCCAGGCGCGGGCTGTCGTGATGCAATGGCGTTCCTGAGCGCCGTCAGCGCGAGCTCGGTTGTGATCTTCGGTGCCAGGTTCCAGCCGACAATCCTGCGGGAATACGCATCCATGACAACCGCCAGAAACACATCCACCCGCCCCAGACGCACGTACGTGATGTCAGCTACCCAGAGTTGGTTGATCGCCGTGGGGATCAGCTGGCGAGCTACGTTAAGCGCCACTTCGAATTCATGCTCGCTGTCGGTTGTCTGGGGAAGGAAACGGCGCTTGCGAATAGCTAGCAGTCCGTCCTCGCGCATCAGACGCGCGACCCGCTTGTGATTGACTTCCCAGCCCTGGTCTCGCAGTGCACGAGTGACTCGACGATAACCGTAATGGCGGCTCTCGATCGCCTCTCGTTGAATAGCGTCGCGGAGTCGAGACTCTTCTTCGTCGGTATCGGCCCCGGGCGCGGGCGCGCAGAAGCGATAGTAACCCGCTCGGCTTACGGCCGCCAGGGTGCACATCCGTTCAATGGTCAGTTCGCCTTGCTGCCCGTCTACGTGCCGGATTTGCTCGTAGACGGCTTGCCGGAATTCGGTCCCCGCTTCCGGCGATTTTCCTCGATGCGCAGCAAGGCACCTTTGAAAAAATCTAGTTCCAGCGCCTGTCGCGCCACCAGACGTTCCAGTTCCGCAATGCGCCGGCGCTGTCGCTCATCGGCCTTCTCTTTGAGCCACGACTCGGGCCTTGGCTCCGGCGTGCGGCCGAGAGCTTCGCTTTGAAACCGGTACAACTGCCCGCGGCTGATGCCCAGTTCCAGCGCCAGCGCGGTGACGTCCTCGCACGCCTTCATCCGTTCCAATGCGGTTTTACGGAAGCCCTCGTCATATTTGCGAGGGCGACCCATTTTCTTCTTCTGTTGATCCTGCTGAGATTCGGAAGACACCTTTCAGCTCCATTGTGTCTCTTTTCTCGTGTCTCAGCTTTGGGGTTCACTACAGGCCCGTTTTGTATCGCCAAAACCGTTCAAAAACCCGTCTCAAAAACAATGTCGCGATAACGGGGCCTCATTCAAATGGCGACAGCGTGCTTAACGTACAAAAATTTCCCTTTCTTGAGGTGACGCCTCGATGGCCAGGTCGGAGTAAAGGGAAGAGCGGCCGCGTTTTCCCGTCAGAGGGGGATGCCAAGCGGCGATCGCTTCGGGCGTGACCCATAAGGTCAAGCTGCCACGCTCCTGTAAGGCTTGGTCGTATTCACGCCAGTTGCTCACGCAGTGACGCGCTTTGGGGAATGGGTAGCGTCGTGCTGCTTTGGTTTGATAGGACATGGCGCGTTTGCGGTGGCAGGTCATCTCTATCCTGTCACCTTCACGAATGACCTCCGCCCAGATTTATGCACCAACACCCCATCAAAGCCGAAATCACGCGGGCGCGTGCCTTAAGTAACCGTGAGAACTCGAATCGACAGGTGCCACTCTTTAGTTTAATTTGGTTGGTGGTGTGAGAATGATATATCTAGCTGGTTCTCTTCTTTCCTCGAGCAGCTCTGTGTTCATTGTGCTTGCCTTAGCTGCCTCCTTAGCACACGCGGATTCGGCTATTCGGATCCATGCGGGGGGTGGAGCCTATACCGATTCGAGTAGAAACGTCTGGAGCGCGGATGCGAACTATCAGGGCGGCAGCACCTACGCGACTCCGCAGTCGATCAGCAACACGTCGGACCCGGCGCTCTACCAGACCGAGCGCTACGGGAGCATGGCATATAACTTCAGCGTCCCGAACGGAAACTATACCGTCACGCTGAAGTTTGCTGAGCTCTATTGGAACGCAGCAGGTGACCGTGTGTTCAACGTCTCAATCAACAACCAGGAGGTATTATCGAAATTCGACATCTTTAACTCAGCGGGCGGTCAATACAAAGCAATTGACAAGTCTTTCCCGGTCACCGTAAGTGGCGGCGCCATTAACATCGCCTTTAGCTCAGTTGTTGATAGCGCCAAAGTGGATGCGATCCAGATCTTCCCACTGAGCAGCACGACACCTCCACCATCTGGGATCCAGGCAGCGAGCGCGAATACTTTCCTCAACTCGCTAGGAGTGAATACCCATATTGCTCAAGGGTACAACCAAAACAACTACGTCGCTCCAATTCGGTATCTCGGGGTGCGCAACATCCGCGATGGCGCCGCCAATCTATACAGCACGTACTTACTTCATCAGCAGACCGGGGTCTTGGCCGATCTCTTAGTAGGATGCGATCAGATTGAGCCAAACGCAAACAGTGTGCTTCCCTATATCATCCAGTATGTCAGTTCCACAGGCTCTCTGCTTTCCTTAGAGGGCCCTAATGAACCCAACAACTGGCCGATCACATACAAGGGGCAGCAGGGCGGGGGTACCGGCGCAACCTCCACTTGGGTTCCCGTAGCGCAATGCCAACGGGATCTGTACAGTGCAGTGAAGGGTAATGCGTCCCTAAGCCAATACCCCGTTTTTGATGTCACTCTAGGAGGGGCCGAAACCGACAATGTAGGTCTGCAGTTCCTGGCCATTCCGAGCGGAGCAGCAACAATAATGCCTGCGGGTACCCAATACGCCGATTACGCTAGCCTCCATAATTACGTATCAAGTAACAACAGCAATCTTTACGAGGACAACCAGGCTTGGCTGGCGGCAGATACTCAGCTAAACGGCTTCCCCGGAGACACGCTATACAGCGAATTCGGAATGACCTGGTTTAAGCATTATGTGGGTTATAGCTCCAGTCAGCTCCAGACCCTGCCTCGGGTCACCACGGAGACCGGGTGGGATTCGGTCGGCAATTCAGGGGGTGAACCTGTTCAGGGCAAGGTTTTGACTAATACCTACCTCGCGCAGTTTAAGCGAGGCTGGACCTATACTTTCATTTACGAGTTAATCGATGGAGAAGGAAGTGCAAGTAATCAAGGCCTTTTCCATTCGGATTATAGTCCTAAGGCCTCGGCTACCTATATCCATAACTTAACTACGATTCTCGCCGATACAGGATCGCCATTAAATTTAGGGATAGTAAACTACTCCATTGCCAATCAGCCTGCCACGGTGCATGACCTGCTACTCCAGAAGAGCAATGGCAGTTTGGAGCTCGTCGTTTGGGATGAACGGGTCAGCGCGTCTGACAGTATCACGGTGAATCTGGGCGCTACTTTTGCCGCGGTGAATGTGTACGATATCACTTCCGGCACTGCCCCGGTGCAAATTCTGAATAACGTCAGCTCTATTCCTCTTACACTCAGTGACCATGCCGTGATCCTGGAGCTGAAGTAACAAGAACCCAGAAGAGCTGGAATAAGAGCCTACCCTCGCCCTAGTGTTGAAACCCAGTACTGGCAGATCATTCATAAAGAATTCACGTTAATTAACCCCAACTACGGATAAGCTACGATCTGTTTGTTGATTACAGGGATGCTTGGTTTTCCGGGCCGGAAAGCATAGGCGGTCAGGCAAGACAGGAGGTGAACCATGGCGTTAGCCGGGGATCTGTGTCGTGAATGCTCAAGACCCATTTCTGACTTGAGGGTATCGAGAACGGTTTCGATGAGAAAGCGTTTGCGCAGCATCATCTTATCGGCCAGGGGCAGGAGGTAGTTTTTCATGTTCCGGCGGATGCCGGTA
>JAFAZU010000384.1 GCA_019239585.1 Acidobacteriaceae bacterium | reverse complement strand
CCCGATCCTCCGGCTCCGTTTGTTCTTCCGCACGGGTTGGATTTGGCCGACATTACCAATGCCGTGCTGCGCGACTACATGGCCGCTATCAGCCCTCTCCGCTTTCCCGGGCAGCAGGGGAGTAACAATTGGGTCATCGACGGCACTCTTTCCAAGACCGGCAAACCCATTCTTGCGAATGACCCGCACCGCGCTATACAGCTTCCGTCCCTACGAAAAACCGTTCATTTGGTAGCGCCCGGTTGGAACGTCATTGGCGCAGGTGAACCAGCGCTGCCCGGCATTGCGCTCGGTCATAACGAGGACATTGCTTTCGGCTTTACTATCGTCGGCATCGACCAGCAGGATCTTTATGTGGAAAAGCTGAACCCGGACAATCCGACCGAATATTTATGGAAAGGCGAGTGGAAAAAATTCAGAATCGAACACGAGACCATCAACGTCGGCGGCGCGGGCGAAGGAGGACACGGGCAGCAGCACCCGGAACCGGAGCAATTCGACCTGAAATTTACGGATCATGGGCCAGTGATTTATGAGGATCCGAACCGGCACCGTGCTTACACCTTGAAGTGGGTGGGCGAACTGCCCGGTACGGCGGGATATCTGCCGGCGCTGGCTTTAGCGCGGGCGCGAACGTGGCAGCAGTTTCAGACAGCAGCAGGAGGATACAAAGTTCCTTCCGAAAACCTGGTTTATGCCGACCGGCGCGGCAACATCGGCTGGATTGCCGCCGGGTTAGCGCCGGTACGCAATGGATGGGACGGGCTTTTCCCGGTCCCCGGCGATACCGGCGAGTATGAATGGCGCAGCTATCTGAATGCTTCCGATCATCCCTCTGTTTTTAATCCCAAGCGCCACTTCATTGCCACCGCGAACAACAACATCCTGCCACAAGGTTATAATCACGAGCTTGCTTATTATTGGGCTTCCCCGGAACGGTATCAGCGAATTACGGAAGTATTGGAAGCCGATGTGAAAGAGGGCCGTAAGCTGGACGTGCCGGATTTTGAAAAACTCCAGCAAGACACTGTTTCCCTTGTAGCTCAGGATTTTATCCGTTTGGTCGAAAACTGGCATCCTCCCGAGGGGAGCGAGGCCGCGCAGATCAGGGAAGAGTTTACGCGCTGGGACGGAAACCTTTCACTGGACTCCAAACCGGCCCTGATTTATGAAATCTGGCTGTCCCGGCTGAGCAGTAAACTGACCGCCAAGGTTCTTCCGGTACCTCGGACCAATCCACGCACCGTGCTGGCCAGTTTGAAAACGGTTCCGCAGCTTGACGATTTGCTCAATAAGTCACTTACCGAGGCGCTGGCCGAAATCGAGCGCCGCTTGGGACCGGATCAGTCGCACTGGAGCTGGGGTAATCTCCATCGGGTTTATTTCCGGCATCCCCTGAATTTAGCGACGCAAGGGGAGCCGGGTAACGCGCCGTTCGGCCTGGACAGCGCGGCGGCGCACCGGGAGCATGTTCTCGATAATTTCGACCTCCGGCCCGTTCCCCGCCCTGGCGATGCTAACACGGTTAACGCGACCGGCGGCGGTCAGAACTATTCCGAAGCTTATGGAGCTTCCTATCGCCAAATCATTGACTTAAGTGACTGGGACCGCTCTGTGATGACCAATGTGCCCGGCGAATCCGGCGTTCCCGGCTCGAAACACTATGATGATTTAGTGGCACCCTGGGCAAAAGGAGAGTACCACCCCATGCCCTTCTCACGCGGAGCAGTCGAAGCCGCTGCCGAAGAGCGGATGATGCTGGTTCCGGCAAAGTGAGAAAACGCTGAATACACCCCCTCCGTAACATCGGGCGAACGGGAATCGTCTTTACATTCATGAAAGTGCAACGTAATTGTTGCGCTGCGTCTAACTTGTGCAGTCAAACGTAAGCCTCCTGCACAGAAATTCAATTGTTATTTTCAGCAAAGCATAAGGGAGAGTGGGGATGAAGTCACCTGGCGCATTAGAACCGCATACAACTCAGCCGGAGGTGCCGGGCGTTCGTCCCCCTGCGCCCCATGCTTCCAAATATCCGGAGCTGGAAGACGACGGCAAGGGCGGCAACCGCTACTGGTGGGTCTGGCTGCTGATTTTTATCGGGATCGGATACGGCTGTTATCGCCTGTACGACTATGAAAACACCCAAAAAGCGGACATGGCGAAGAAGAAAATGGGCGCTATGCGTCCCCGGAGCATTCCGGTCGGCGTAGCGGCTGCTCATACGGGAAACATGCCGGTGTACCTGGAAGGACTGGGTACGGTTACGCCCTTTAATACAGTTACGGTGAAAACGCGGGTGGACGGCCAGCTCATCAGCGTAAATTTCCGGGAAGGTCAATTTGTGCAAAAAGGCGATCTGCTGGCCCAGGTCGATCCGCGCCCGTTCCAGGTGGCACTTGATCAGGCCAACGGCAATCTGGCGCAGGCCAAGGGCACGCTCGCAAAGGATCAAGCCTCCCTTCGAGACGCGGAAGTAAATTATCAGCGCTATCAGGAGCTTTACAATTCCAAAATTATTGCCAAACAGCAGCTCGATACTCAGCAG
>JAFAZU010000548.1 GCA_019239585.1 Acidobacteriaceae bacterium | reverse complement strand
TACGGCAATCGTTCTTGGTGGGGATCCGACTCTGCCTCAGAACGCGGTTTCATCTTTCATCGCGGCGGGTCTGGATGGCGGCTGAATCGAAGAGAGTTTGAGGCGAGTCTGACATCAGCAGCCCGCAAACAAGGAGTCGAGTGGCACTACAATACTCGCGTGCTGGCGCCAGTAATGCGGGGTCTCGAATGGAATCTGACGCTCCGGTCGCCGCAGGGTCAGCGGCGCTCACAGGCAGACTTTCTGATTGATGCCACAGGACGTGGCGCATTTCTGTGTCGCCGCCTTGGGGCCGCTCGTATCAGCACCGAGAAACTAGTCGGAATTTTGGGATTTTTCCAGTGCCCGGCGAGCAGTCACTGTACGGATTCTTTTACGGCCGTGGAGGCGGTCGAGTCAGGATGGTGGTACTCGGCAGTTCAGCCGGATACGACACTCGCGGTCATCTTTTTTACTGACTACGACTTGCCATCGTTTTCGTCGGCCCGGAATGCAGAAGACTGGTCGAAGGCTTTGCGTGCTGCTCCGCGGACGTCGGAGCGGGCCCGCTTCTTCGGACCGTTGACGGCGCCGCTCCGCATTCTACCCGCAGGCTCTGCCAGAGTAGAACCGCTTGCCGGGCAGAGGTGGCTAGTAGCGGGCGACGCCGCGGCGGCTCATGACCCCCTCTCGTCTTATGGGATCGTCGGAGCGATGGGGTCGGGGTATTACGCCGGCTGTGCGGCGCGTGACTTCCTTCGTGGAGATCCCATTGCGATTGCAGCTTATGCCGATGTCATGCATCAATCCTGGACGGCTTACGCAGACTTGCAGCGCCAGTACTATATTTCCGAGCACAGATGGCCGGAATCTTCTTTTTGGTGTAGGCGGTCAAAAGGACAAACCTTGTAAGGTTGTGCCTTTCTGGAAGTCGGCGTGCCATGAGAATAGATGTGTGTCTTTCTTTGCCAACGTGTAGTTGACAGTATTGTCTGAAAACTGTGTGGTCTGATTTAGTAACAGGAACTGGGAATCTTCTTGCATTCGCTTAGCGCTTATGATAAATATTCAATGTTCTAGAAGCAAGGAGGCTACGGGTGAAAGAGGCTTATGCGATTACCGGCTACGTTTCTAGTGAAACGGCTAAACAACTAAGAGCGAAAACGCCAGGCCGCATTGATGTTGCAGCTGAGCGTGGAGTACAAGACTTTCTGACACAGGTTGACGGGGCAGATGTGACGGAGGTCCGTACCGGATCTGACTCCGGCGGCCAAACTCTGGTCCAGCTCATTTTACGCGATGATGCTCCCGTCCATACGGTTTTTCAGAGCACAGCCAGCGCCAAAGGCCTGCAAGCTCTGCACGATCCAGTTCTCGGTCTGATCAGGCCACCCAGCATTATCAAGAGAATTGTGGTCTGACCTTAACGCCGAATCTACAAGCTGGCTCAATCTTGTTGGATCTTTGCAGAATACGACGGTCAAATCGTGAGAGTTCTGTTAGTTCATCCTCCACTGCTGCCTGCCGGTGAAGTAACACCACCTTTGGGGGTGTGTACGCTTGCGTCCTGGCTTCAGGCAGTTGGGCACGATGTGCGTGTCATTGATCTCGATCTGGAACTCAAAGTACAAAATCAATCAGACAGGGCCTACCTTGACCTGTTTGCCCGCTCCATGCTCGACTTCTCGCCTCAAGTTGTGGGCCTGACCTCGATGTACAGCAACAGTTTGCAGGCCGAGCACCTTCTACGAACAGCGAAAAAGATCAACAGCGGAATAACAACTGTTGCGGGAGGATCGCACTTCGGCGCTCTAGGCAAACAGTCATTGCAGCGTATTCCGGAGCTCGATTACGTAATCGAAGGCGAAGCCGAAGCAGCCTTTGCCGCTCTGCTGACAGGAACTTCGCCTATCCAAATTCCGCGTTTACATTATCGTTCAGATGGTGAATTATGCGCTAACAAGCCTCAGCCGCTCATGAGTTTGGCCGATCTGCCAGCGATGTGGAGCACCTTAAGCGATGTCGTGCAACTTGAACGTTATTGCGCCACGATTCCCGCTTCATCGCCGCGCCGCATCATTTACATAGAAGCAGGACGCGGCTGCCCGTTCGCTTGTACCTTTTGTGCGACCGCCCCATTTTGGGAACAGCGCTACCGGGTGAAACCAGTAAAACGCATTTTGGACGAAATCCAATACTTGTACGAAGAATTCAAGTACGATAGTTTCGTCCTGGTTCATGACTTGCTGACCGCGAACGCTAAGTTCATGTCGGAGTTCAGCGATGCAATGCTGGCCTCACGTCTACCTGTCGAGTGGATGGCGAACTCCCGGACGGATATTCGACTTCGTGGTTTACTGCCAAAATTGAAAGCAGCTGGCTGCTGGAAGCTTTTCTATGGGGTTGAATCTGCAAGCGCTCGCATTCAGAAGGAGATCGACAAGCATTTAAAAACCGACGAAGTAACTGCAGCCATTCAGGATTTAACAGATCACCGCATTTCCGCTACCACTTCGTTCGTGATTGGCTTTCCTACTGAAACTGAAAAGGAACTCTCCGCAAGTGTTGCTCTCGGCGCAAAACTAAAGCTAAAGGGTGTCGAAACAGTTCAGTTCCATCGTTTGCGGCTCTTCCCGCCATCGAGGCTAAGCCGCTCCGGCCTGCTTGGTACATTCGACGTGGAATCCCTAAAGGTTGAATATCCGTTTCTGCAAGTTCCGTCTGAAGACCTCAACGCAATCCAAAGTGATCCGGAATTTTTCTCCGGTTACTGGACGCCGAACTCACGGGCAGGCACGGCAGAGCAACTGGCGCAAGTTGAAATGTTCTTTCACCACGCTGTCGCGCTGGCGCCAGTGACAATTGCGGCAGCCGCCCAGTTTATCGGCTCGGACCTGATTAGCGTGTTCTATCGAGCTCTCCAGAATGGGCAGGCATTAAAGCGTGAAGATCTGGATTGGGAAACGGGTGACCTATTCGGTAACTGGAAAGCGTTGCAGCCATTACTCAAAATTTGGGTCGAGGAGTTTAACCTCCCAAACTGGCAAACTGAAACTCTTCGAGCATTGATGACCTATGAGGGTCAGCGTCTCGGGTTTATAACTGGTAAAGAACTTCAAGCGGCCCTGATATGCGGGAGAGCATGGGCAGCCTTTCATTCCAAATTAAACTTGGAAGAGGTTCTGGCACGACTCGAATCGGGAGCTCCTTTAACTCCAGATCTCCTGAGTTCGACAGCCGTGATATTAAAGCGCCGCTCCGAGGGGCGATTCCAAGCCTACACTTTGGCGCAGGAGCGCATAGTCGATCTGTTGCAACGTCAACCGGATCTTACTGCCATTCTCGACGAATAACGGGTAACCAATTTGCAGCGCTCAATGACAACCGGATCATTAAGCGAGGCTGTGGATGGCACAAAATGTCAACCAAGCCTCACTTAATGGATTAGCCCGGTGAATTTATTCAGAACTTAACAGTAACAGATACACTAACTTCTACTTTGCCCTTTTCTTGCTTTGCCCTGCTACTTAAATCTTGGCCCTTATCAATACCAGTTTTCTGTTGTAACAGGTGGGCCACTTTCGGATCAGAAATTATTATGTGTCCTTGTTGGTCCATCTTCACGTGATTGGCGGGTACCTGAAGTGTTTGCGAGTCATCACTTCCTTGTGTTTTGTGCGTTTCAGCCATAGTTTTTCCTTTTTTCTCCTAGTTAGGGTTTTATTGCATGATGGTGCATATCTCGCTTGGGATATGCACCTCACAGTTGTTAACAGCTTCATCTTTACATTTAAGGTAAGCTGAGATCCGCTGGAGCGCTGCGTCTGGCGGAACATAGTAGAAGCCAAGCGGAATGGATAACGTTAGAAAACGTTCCTCCTCTGAAATCAATAAATTAGATCCAACTAAGTTCTCCAGTGCCTTTTGTATCTGATCGCTGCAGTAAAGTTTGTGCAATTCAGATGCCAACGTACGGACCGCCTTCGTACTGGCACAGCGCTCGAAAACTTGGCTATATACTCCCTGGAGCACATAAACACGCAAGCGCTCTGGATCACGAGTATCGAAAACCACGGTCTGTTCTCCTGCGGTGGTGCTATGGCAAAGCGTTACTCGATCTGCAATAGCGCACCATTCTTCTAATGTTTTCACAATGTCGGAAGTGTAGGATTCGATGTTATCGGCCCCTTTAAATTCACCCACGAAGTAATAAGCTAGTTTTGGGAGCATTTCTTGCGAAAGGCCCCGATATACATAAGAGTAGGCCGGATAAGGGGCAAGACTAACGATCCCAAAAGCATCCGGACTGCTGTGATACGGACTGAATCTATCGAATCGGACTGGAGCACTGCCCTGGGGCGGCGTCAAATGACGCATTTTAGTGAGTAGTTCTGCTTGGCTGTTATAACTGTCCGGGCTCTCACCTGGAAATCCAAAGAGATAGTTCCAATGTGGATAAATGCCGTACTGCGCACACCATTTGAGCAGTTGAATATTCTGGAGCGCTGAGACACCCTTGCGCATAAGCTTCAGAACGGATGAATTCAAACTTTCTATACCGGGCTGGATCTGGCCCAATCCCGACCGCCTGTACTGTGCCACTTGGCTTTCAGTTAAGTTTGCTTTAGTTTCGTAGAACAGGTCTAGATCTAAGTGCAACTCTTCGAGCTGGGGGAGCAGGGTATGAAAATACTCCAAAGGAATGATGTTATCGGCCGCACTCAACTTAGTTGTAAAGTGCCCATACGTGTTGAGCAAATACTGTATTTCACCTAAAGCACGATCTGCGGTTTTGCACCTGAACGACATCCCTAACCCGTTGAGACCGCAGAAAGTACAGTGGTGTTTCTGACCCCACCAGCATCCTCTCGATGTTTCAAACAGGAGGCGACACTTGGAAAAAGCCATTTCAGCATAAAATTCAACAGTTTCGAAGAAGTCGTGATAATCCGGATAAGGCAAACTATCCAGATTGTTCACGGGCGGAACACTATGCACGATTTGGACCAGATCCGGCAGGCTAGGATGATTAGCTCGGTCATATCGAGTTAATATACCTTCTATTTCAGGTCGCTTGCCCGCGAGTAATAGCTCGGCGAATTGCGGGAAAGCATAATCACCTTCGCCAGAGCACACCGCATCGAGGAAGGGGAAATGATCAAACGTGATCTTTCCCATTTCCGCCTCACAGTTCGCACCCCCCACGATGACAAAGAGGTGGGGATATTTCTGCTTCAACCGCTTAGCCATTGCAAGTGAGGCCAAGTGCTGCTGGAAAACAGAAGTGAAGCCCACAATTTGTATAGCGGCCCAGTTTACCTCAGAAATGCAGGTATCCAAAAAACTTGAGACTTTGGATCGTGCTTCCAACGCTTTTGAGCAGCATCGGTCCAGAACCTTGGCCCCAACATTTTTTCTGTGTGCTGGATCACCGCCTCTAATGATTTGTTGGAAATATTCTCGATCGTTCTCAGGGTTGACTCCCCACAAAGCTTCAGAGAAAATCCACTCTCCGAGGAGGTCACACACGCCAGGGCTGCCATTAGCGATCTCATCATACAATTCGAAGCCAATCGTTTGCGCATAGCGAAGATTGAAATAAAAGACTTTAGAACTGACACCGCGTAATGCCAGGCCGGATTTCAAAAGGCTTAGACCGAGAGAGGGCGAGAAAACTGATGCGAAGGGCATCTGAATCAGCGCAACTTGCGGATTTAAGTGCATGCGACGGGGCAGAGTAAATTATCTTCCTGAGACGAACACGTGTCAACAGGAGCTATGTTTTCTACAAGCAAGTAAACCCCCATAGACTCTGCTTACAGTTTTAATATGAATTGAATAATCATAGCAGATAAAACATTCTGCGCTAGATAGCAGTGAAGGTTAATTGACTTACACATGAGGCAGCTATGATTTTATATTCCTACAATTAGGCAAAACCAAAAAATTTCCTTTGACAATCATTTCGTATGCGCATATAGTCAGGAGCGGAGGAATTATCAACGTGGCTCAAGGCAGTGCGCATAGTATTAATTTGACGGATCTTGAAAACGCAATCTCGTCGGCAGTTGAGCAGGTGAAATCTCAAAAACTAGCTGGAGTACCCGACCTCGGCAGAGGACCGATCCTTACTGGGCGTTATATACGCGAAGCATCCACCATACACGCCGAAGCTCAGGGAGGCCTACAACAAGCTGCTGAGCACATTACCCAGCAAATTAACAGCAAAGTTCCTGGGCTAAACGCAAAGCCTGTCGTCGAAGGAGTAGGAACGGGCCATATTCTTATCGGTATTATTCTGCGCGAGCAGTAACAAAACCGAAGCAAGCATATGTCCTCAGTTGGAAAAGACGGCTGCCGCTACTGCCCTAGCGCGCAGCCGGACATGCAAGGTGCTATTGTTTTAGGCGTCCGGGAGGAGTTGCCGGATGCGCCTCAAATCGCCTACTTACAACATCCTCTCCCAATTACAGATGGTCTACTCGCCCTTACCCGACCCATTCATCCAACTGAGGTTCTCAGGTTTGCGGCCCCCTGCGAAGAAAAGGCTTGCCGCCATTTTGATGGAACAGACTGCCGCTTGGCAACCCGCATCGTGCAAATACTCCCGGCCGTTGTTGATACGCTTCCGCCCTGTTCCATTCGTCCGCAGTGCCGCTGGTTTCGGCAGGAAGGTCGGCCAGCTTGCCTTCGCTGTCCTCAAATTGTGACTCAAGTTGACAATCCGTCGCCTGAGCTTAGACTGGCTGCAACTCCTGAGTAGCTTGCCTGTTTTTTGCAACCTCAATCAATCGTTGCACTTCCGCTATTAGTTCTACTCGGTACTGCTCCTGTTGGGCATATATTTTAGCCATCTCTCTCACGTTTTCTCCACAATGAGGACAAAGGCTCTCACCAGGCCAGATATATGCGTCGCATCCTCGACAGATGTTGAGTTTAGGAGGCACTCTTCCTTCTCTCATTTCTGATGTGGATGCAGAAGAAGCTCGTGGGCTCTGTAACTGCACCAACTGCGTGCAGGCCGGGTTTGAACAAACAATTTTGTCGGCCTCGTTAGGAGACGACGGGACCTGTTCCGTTAAAAGTTCAAATTCTCCTACGGCAAAGGACGCTTTGGCCGCCTCCCGTCGCTTGACAATGCGCTCTCGTAATCCTCTCTTTTGTAATTCAAGAGCACGGTAATGGCAGTACGGATTGTTACCCGGTCGTCCCAGCAATGAATGAGAAGTCCAGGTGCAT
>JAFAZU010000203.1 GCA_019239585.1 Acidobacteriaceae bacterium | reverse complement strand
GAGCCTGATCGAGAGCCCCCGACCTGCTTTCGAGACCCGCGTCAGCGCCCGTTATCAGTGGAACGAAAACCAGACGATTGAACTCGGTACAGGCGCTCATACCAGCACCACGCACTTTAACGGCTTTTCGGTGCCGTCCCGTTTATTTACGATTGATTGGTTCATCAAACCTGAAGGCTGGCTCGAATTTAAGGGCCTTTTCTTCCGGGGAAGGAATTTCGCCAGCCTAGGGGCTTTGGGCGGACTCACTCAGGTAGGCACAATCCCGCTTGCCATCGGAGGTGTCGGCGGCTGGTCTGAAGTGCGCTTCATTCCTACGTCGCGCCTGACCTTCAACCTGTATGGAGGTCAGCAGGATGACCAGAACCGAAACTTGTTGACCGGAATGATCGGGAAAAATCAGGCTTACGCGGCCAACGTGACCTACCTCTTGGCTCCTAACGTTCTCGGCAGCATCGAAGTCGGCCAGGTACGGACCACCTACCTGGGTATCGGAAACCGCCTGAACAACCACTATGACCTGGCCATCGCTTATCTGTTTTAACCTGTCCGTTTTGACTCTGGCCGCCTCCAGCATTACGGGAAAGGTCAGTGTAATCAGCGAGCCGTCCCATGCCGCTCACCTGCACGACTGCTCAGGCATTGTTGTTTGGCTCCAACCTTTAGATGACAAACCTGCTGCAGTTGCCCGCAGTTCATCCCGGATACGCATCCGGCAGAAGAATAAAACCTTCTCGCCCCATGTGCTGGTCGTGCCTGTCGGCACAACCGTAGAGTTCCCTAACGACGATCCTATTTTTCACAATGCTTTTTCAAGCTACAACGGACAAATCTTCGATATTGGGCTTTACCCGCCCGGCAGCACCAGGAGCATTACGTTCCGGCGGGAGGGCGTGGTCAGGGTTTTTTGCAATATTCATGCCGCTATGAGCGCTGTCATTGTGGTGGTGAACACGCTGTACTTTGCCGCTACCGGCAAGGACGGCGTGTTCCAAATCGAAGGGGTGCCGAAAGGACCCTACCGTCTGGCGTTCTATTATGAACGGGCCACTGACAAAACGCTGGAAGGCTTAAGCCGAATGGTAGTGATTCGCAACGACGCGGAAGATCTCGGTGTTACAGGCATCTCGGAAGCCGGTTATCTGGCTATTCCGCACATGAACAAGTACGGAAAGCCCTACGGACCTGCTCCTGACGTCTCCACCTACCCAGGAACGCAGCAGTGAGTTTTATTCGCCGTTCGCTGTTGCTGAAGCTGCTGCTGCTGGCATCGCTGATTTTGACAATCATTTTCGCCGCTACCGGATACCTTCTGGAGCGCCGTATCTCTGCGCAAACATCCCGCACGGTTGAAGCCGAAGTACAAGGGAGCTTCCAGGCCTATGAATCTTTGTGGTACGAACGCACGCTTCGCCTCAGGCAGATAAGCAAAGTTGTCAGCAGAATGGCCGATGTGCGCGCGGCCTTTCTGACGAAGGATGCGGCTACGATTCAAGACACGGCTGGCGAGTTGCAAAACTATATCTCCTCTACACACACCTTCTTTGCCGTTACGGATGGAGGCGGAAAAGTAATCGCCTGCGCCGGCGGGCTTGCGGTTTTTCATCCCAAACAAGATCTGCCGTTTATCGAAACACTAATCTCTCAATTTCCTCAACAAGCTTCGGGCCTTCTGGAGCAAAACGGCAGGTTGTTTCAAATCGTGATCACTCCTGTCTATGTAGAGGGCACAAATGGACAAAACTTGTTGAATACGTTGGTCACGGGCTTTGAGATTGATTCGAGCTTTCTTTCCTCGCTCAAGCAAGCATCCGGCGGCAGCGATTTTGTGTTTCAATCAAAGCCCCGTACCATTGTGTCCACTCTAACGGAGAAAACCAATCTGGGGAAGTTGAGCGCATCCTGTTCACCAACTGAACCGCCGCAACAAACCTCGCGCCTCCGCGTTGGCTCGGTCGATTACCTTGCCATCGGGCGCACTCTACCCGGAATCAATCCATCCAGCGCGGGAAATCTCTGCATTCTGCGCTCGCTGGCAACAGCGGAACGAGGTCTGCAGGATCTGCGTAAAACGGTTCTCTTGCTATGGCTCTCCGCGTTGGTAGCGGCTATCATCTGTACCTATGCCCTGGCGCGAAGCATGTTGCGACCCATCGCTGAGTTGGATCGGGCCGCGACGGAAATCGCCGGGGGCCACTATGGTGTTCAGGTGCCCGCGAAAAATGATGACGAATTGGGAAGATTGGCTTCCAGCTTCAATAAAATGAGTTCTTCACTCGAAAGCGCCAGAGCGGAATTGATCCGGCATGAACGGCTGGCTGCCGTAGCGCGCCTGGCGACTTCCGTTGTTCATGACCTGCGCAATCCGCTGGCTTCGATCTATGCAGGCGCTGAAATGCTGGCGGAGGAAGACCTGCCCGTCACGCAAATCAAGCGGCTGGCTCGCAACATGCATCAAGCTTCTCGCGGCCTGCTCAAAGTGCTGCAAGAGCTTCTCGACGCCTCCCGCAAAGAGCCTGGGCACAAAGAGCTCTGTTTATTGCATGATTTAGTTGAAGAGGCCTGGAAGCCGTGGAACGCGCAGGCGGAAAACTGCCGGATCACGTTCAGCATGGATGTGCCCTCGGATCTTGGAGTTTTCGTTGAAGCGTCTCCGATAGAACGCGTCTTCTCTAATCTTTTTGAGAATGCGCTCCAAGCCATTGGTCTGGACGGCAAAGTACAAGTTACTGCGACTTTGGCCGGAAAAGATGTAGAGCTGCATATTGACGATACCGGACATGGCATCTCGCCCGCACTGCAAGCTGTGCTATTCCAACCTTTCGTGAGCGAAGGAAAACAGAACGGATTGGGCCTGGGACTGACCCTATCCAGGCAAACGGTCCGGGCGCACGGAGGAAACCTGTGGATGGATGCCGCTTATACGGGGGGGACCCGCTTCTGCCTGCGCCTGCCCATAGTCAAATCAGGAACTCATTGATCGGGATCAAAAAATGGCCGAGGACACGCTTTGGAGGAGGGTGTGTCCTCGGCCCCATTCGCCTTCAGAGTGGGAAGAAAGCGAAGGAGATTAGCAGTGGAAAAACAACACGTCAGGTTTTACTGCGAGCTATTCCTTCGATGTAATCTAAGAACGCTGAGCGCGCCGCAAGCAGCCATTCCCAATAACGAAATTGAGGATGGCGAGAGAAAAAAGCGGTCGGAAAACCTGACCGGAATGAATGAGCATCAAAACTTCCTTGTAGTCAATATTAGGTGTTATGGCAGGCAGAGTTGTTTGGCTGGTGTAAAAGTTTTGTAAGGAAGCGCTCGCGGTGATTGAAGGGAAAAACCAGCGCTACAATACCGGCCAGCATGGCGGCATACGATCCCGGTTCGGTTAGAAAGATCTCCCTGTGCCGCCTCGTTGTACAGTAAATGTCTTTCAAAAGCTGGTGTTTTTCCCATAGCAAAAAAGCTTCTGCTGGAGTGTCCACTAAGTGAATTTCACACAGGAGCTTTATGCCAAAGAGCAGTATGTTACAGCACCCGGCTACGACCGATCCGAAATCGCAGGAGCCTAAGCCGGAGTATAAGGAACAGAAGATCGCGCATCCCGGCGTTGAGCAGGAGATGAACATCAAGCCTGACCACGGTGAAGAGTCGTACAAGGGATTAGGCCGACTGACCGACAAAGTGGCGATCATCACCGGAGGCGACAGCGGCATCGGACGCGCTATTGCTATCGCCTTTGCGCGGGAGGGCGCCGATGTTCTCTTCACCTACCTGCCCGAAGAGGAACAGGATGCCAATGAAACAGCCAAGTGGGTGGAAAAAGCCGGGCGGAAAGCGGTGAAGATTTCCGGCGACTTACGCCAGGAACAGCATTGTAACGAG
>JAFAZU010000145.1 GCA_019239585.1 Acidobacteriaceae bacterium | reverse complement strand
CAGGTCACGGATCACTTCCTGCTGTGCGTAGATGGTGACGGCCTTGCCTCCTGTGAGCTCATGCATATCAATGCGATGACCCTTGTGCGCAAACCGAAGCTCGATGCCGTGATGGACAAGTCCCATTTCGCGCATTCTTTGGCCGGCACCGATATTCGTGAGCAGATCGACGGTGCCTTGTTCGAGAACCCCCGCGCGTACTCGGTTCTCAATGTACTGCTGCGTACGCGCTTCAATCACAACGCAGTCGATTCCTGTCAGCTGAAGCAAACGTGCCAGCGTGAGACCGGCTGGTCCTGCACCCAGAATGCCTACCGCCGTGCGTATTTTCACTTAGTGGTCTTCTGAAAACCGTGACGGCATGACAAGCTGGACCATTTGATGGTTGATCGCTCCGAATACACTTTGACCTGCCTGGTCAAAAGCCTCAATACGGACTGTGTCACCGAAGTGCAAGAAATCGGTTATGGGCGAGCCACTCCTGATCTTCTCCAGAGCGCGTTGCTCTGAGATGCAGGCAACCCCTACGGATGAGTCTGCATTCGAAACCGTACCGGAACCAAGAATCGTTCCCGCTGATAACTCACGAGTCGCCGCAGCATGTGCCATCAGGTCAAAGAAGCTACACTCCATTTCGCCTGCATCGGGAGAGCCCAGATGATCGCCTCGCACCGAAATATGAATTGGAAGGTGGAGCTTGCCGTTCCTCCATGCGGAACCCAGTTCGTCCGGTGTGACTGCTACCGGTGAAAACGCTGTCGAGGGTTTACATTGAATCATGCCGAAGCCAAGATTCATTTCACCAATGAGCGCACGCAAGCTGACATCGTTCGCCAACATGATCAGCAGCACCTTATCTTGTACCGCATCGGCCGTCGCTGCCATCGGGATTTGATCTGTGATAATAGCCACCTCCCCTTCAAGATCAATATTGAGCTCGGAGGGAATAGGGAAGTCTTCCACAGCTCCGTAAAACCGGTCGGAACAGCCCTGGTACATGAGAGGGTGACGAGCTCGCAAAGTTTGCGGGACGACATTAAAGGCTTTCACCATGCGCTCGCCGTGGCTGCGGTAGGCGGAAGCGTCCAGCCACTGAAAGGCACGGGGCAATGGCGCCATAAACTCTGCGGGATCAAACGAAAACATTTCGGCCAGCGCATCACTTTCCAGTGCTTGGGCCCGCTTTTCCAGATCGGCCTCGACCTCCGCCCAGCTCTCTACCGCCACACGCAAACAAGGTGCGATGTCTTTTGCGGAGACGGCGTTGCGGAGATCACGCGAGACGATGGTGAGTTCGCCGTCTCGGGTGCCGTTCCGGAAGCTTGCCAGTTTCACGCCGCCCTTTCAATCAAGTATCAGCCGTGTTTGGCCCAAGGATTGGCTCCGCCGACAGTAGCCGGTTCAAGGTCCGCATCGGGCATGGCCGCGCCCCTTGCCGGAGGAAAGGCTTCCATCATCGAGTCCGGCATGCCCAGGTTTCGATACATGGAATTCGATCCGTGCGACACGTGCCAGTTTCTGGGCTCCCAGTCCGGAATATAGTTCCGATATCCGCCTGTGTTCACTTCAATGCGCAAACCGCCCGGTTCACGGAAGTAGAGATAACTTTGTTCGCCAATGCCATGCCGTCCGGGGCCATACTCAATCGGGAATCCCCCTTCGATCAGAACATCAGCGGCACGAAGCAGGTCTTCCTGCGTATCGACCCAGAAGGCAAGGTGGTGCAGTCGACCGGGAACACCTGACATATCGATCCCAAGGCCCAGATCATGCGACTTCTCGTTGGTCGTGATGACACCAAAGACAATGGCCTCCGGATCATTCCCAATGTAGGTCGTCGCCATGAAGCGAAATCCAAGCACATCGCAGTACCATCGTCCGACCTTCTTAATGTTGGTGCTCGCTACCGTGACGTGATCCAACTGGCGCGGTGCAATGCCGTTAGGGTTGCTTTTCTGAGGCCGGTCGGGATAGGTGGAGACTTGATCGGGCGGCGCTTTGTACCAATCGACTTCCCAGAAGATTTCTGTCGGATGTCCACCCGGTCCTGTGAAGCGGTAAGCCGGACCGTGGCTCACCGAATCTCGAACCCATTCACCTTTGGTTCCGCTTACTTCAATCGCCTTAACCGCCGCTTGCAGATCCTCGGCGCTGCGTGTTCGCCAAGCAGCGTGCCCCAGCGCTGGTCGATCCGATTCGGTTAGAATCAGGCTGCTGTGATAGTGTTCACCCCAGCAACGGAGATAAACGGAGCGGCCCTTCCTCGCGGTCTCGCTAAGACCCATTAACGTCTTGAAGAAAGCGACAGATTCGTCCAGCTTGGGAGTCAAAAGCTCCACGTGAGCCAGATGGGCAAGGAAATTGTTCGACATCTCTTTCTCTTTCTGGAAACTGAATAAGATTACTGTAGCGGTTTTCGGGCCTTTTCAGCTAATCTTTGTCGTCATACTTGCTATCGGCGTTGGCGATTTTAGAAGCTTTCCTCGATCTCACGGCACGCGTGTACCGCCAATGCAACGCTCGTAAGAGTGGGATTGCAAGCGGTCGCCGTCGGAATCACGCCATTGCCGCCAACGTACAGATTATTGAAACCCCATACTCGCGAGTGGGAATCACAAACACAGTACCCGTCGTTAGTTGCGCCCATGCGGACAGAACCCTGGTAGTGCAAGGAAGTGCCCGGCGGCACTAGAAGCGGCTCATCGCTAAAAACCGGGGTTCCCAATGCTGCTCCGGCGCGTGCCTGCTCTTTCGCCGCTTCAGCCATATCGTGTTGGTCAGAGGGCGTTACTTCATACTCGATGTGCATCTTCGGCATTCCGAAATAGTCCCGCTCCGTTTCTGAGAATTGAACACAATCCTCGAAACGGATTTGCTTCTGACAAGACCAGCCCATTCCAACCACATGTTTCGCGTCGGGAGCCTTGCCTCCATCCAACGGTATGGGGGAAACATCCATATGCATGACCTGGCCATGGTAGGGATGAGTGGGAGCATGGAACGGCACTTGAAAAATGCCCCGGAGGCGGTTGGCTCCGTATCGATTGTAGGACCATGCCGTTCCGTATAGGCGCCCCAAGCCGAGATCAGCGCAAAATTCCACCATAGGATTTGTAAATGACTGTAGGGCTTGAATTTGCTCGTGTACTCAAGTTGCCGACGCTAAGGGAGAATTTGTCTCTTTCGAAGCGGGGAGCGAACACAGAATCAATGGCTTACAAACGTTCCAGGATCGCTTTGTCTGGCAAAGGGGAAATTTTGCATTCGTCTCGGCGCAGGGCCTTACACGAGGAGTCAAGGCAACGCGCCCGAGTTTTCGAATACAACTGGTCGCATTATTGGGGATAGTATCCGGGTTTCGAGCGCACGACGGCATTGGCTCGGTGACATCGGATGGTGCCTTTTCGGAAGTTCTCCTCGTGTGGATCATGGGTGGAGAGATAGCCAATGTCGTATAGAGAACGAAGTTCGGCCCCGATTTGGGAAAACACTGTGGGCAAGCCCACGACCAGCCCATCGAACTCGGCGGCCCCCGTCTGGCTGCCAAGTGCCGCAAGACACGCCTCCCATATTTATTGCGGGCGCTTCATGCGCCCCGCTCTTGGTGGGTGTACCGGATGCTGTAGATCAGGGTATTCGTCTGTTGCGCGACGGCGATAGCATCCAGCAAATCGTGCTCGCTGGAGTTTTCCTCCCCATCGCTGAACACGAGAAGCGCGCGGCACCGTTCTCCCGCCCGGTCGAGTTTCTCGGTCACGGAGAAATACAGTGCGTCGTACAGGGCCGTTCCCAGCTCGCGCGTTTCGTGTGGACCAAGTTCCGGAACGCGACGATCTCCCCTGGCAAAGCGCTGTAAACTGAGGCTGATCGTTAGCATGGACGAAGTGGGGTTGCTCACCCGCCAGAGGTGGTTGTCAAAGCACACGACAAAGGCCTGATCGGACGGCCGAAGAACCTGTTCGAGAAAGATCGAGAGGTCGCGATAAGGCTGCTTCAGGAACGGCTTTTGGCTGTCGCTGCTGTCCACCAGAATCCCCACGCTCAACGGTAGTTCGGTTTTCCGTGCGAAGAATTGGATCTTTTGGGGCACTCCATCCTCGAGCACCTCAAAATCATCCTGGGTCAATTGATCCATCAGTTCTCCTTGCTGAGACCGAACCACGGCCGTGATATTCACCAGAGTGACCTCGGTTCGAAAGGAAGGAAGCTCTTGCGCTGGAGACCAAGAACTAAGAAGGCCAGGATCACCCAAGCCCGTCGAGAATAGGCCACTCTTTATCGTACGTGCCGCCGCCTTCCGTTCCTCGGCACTAGCGATGCTCGGATCGATGTTTGCGAGAGAAGTGATGATAGAGGTCCGGGGAAAACTCTTTTAAGATGTTGGCTGCCATGTCGACTCCCAGTTGGGTGCCGAGTTTGATCAGCGCGTCGGGGGCGTTCCGATTTTCGGGATAGTAGGCGTTCGAGAGTGCCACGGCGCTGGCATTGCCGCATACTTCGGAATAGTTGAATTGCGTGCCGCCGCGATCCGTACGCGTCCAGAACAGCTGCCCCATCGCATAGCCGAACCGGGAAAGCCCGCTTCCCTGACCGCGCCGGAAATAACGTGGGTCTTGCCGAAGAAGGGAGGGATAGATCGCCTCCGTCATGAAATCCCCGATCACGAAATCCGCATAGGCCGTCCCCAAGTAGCGGCCGTAAGCCGTGGCACCGCTGCCGAACGAGGGGTTGGACCGGGTCAGCTGGCCCTCGCCGGCGAAGGCAGCGGCCAGCACGAACGTACCGCGGTCAAAGGAATCCTGGCTCGCGATTTTGAACTTCTGCGGTGTGGTGAGGGGCTGATAAGGAAGCAGACGGGGAAAGGTTCGAAAGTTCGGAACAATTCCGAAAATCCGCTTGGGTACCGGTTCCGGAGGGTTCGCCCTCTTGGGGGCCTCGGGCGGGCGGATCGTGCCGGGGGCAGGAGGCGTTTCGGGAGTCGACTGCTGGCCCCACGAGAAAGCCGAAACGAGCAGGCCCCCCAGGGTAAAGGACAGGACGTAGCGTCCGACATGTGTTAGCTCTGATCGGTTGGGCATGCTAGTGGTTGACGCTCTTGTGCCTTGGATGCCAGCGCCGCCGTGGAATGTTCAAAAAGATGGCTGGCCGGTCACCCGGCTCAGCGCCGCGAAAGTGTCACGACTGGCGGCACTGGTTTACGAAGCTGCTCTTGGGCGTCGTTGGACTTACTGCAGATTGAGTTAAGCTGCGAGAAAGCTTGCTTCGAGCACACGCACTTTCTTCACAAACTGCTGTCGGCCACGAGCTAGAGAGACGAACTGCTTTCGTTTCCGGCGCGGACGAAAATACTGCCGGATCTCTTCGAGCACGTGACAGAATCGCCGAGCAGAGGGAAAAGGAAACTGTCAGGACTGGCGGCATTAAAGCGCATGAGGCACGGTGGCGTAAGGGAGCTGTTTCATCGGTTTGTCAATGAGCCAGGAAACTGGCTTAGAGAACTTGGACTCTCGTCACAAACAACTGCCGTTGACGAACGAGGGAAACGAACTGTTTGCGTCGGCGACGCGGACGAAAGTATGTTCGAATTTCGTCAAAGGCGGAACAGAAGTGTTGCGCAGAACGGAAAGCCCCAAAGCCGAGTGTGGGGTCGTAGCGCTGTTGGATTCCTCGATGGTCCTGTTCGATCCGGCGGTTGAGGTAAGCACTGTTCTGGTGTTGTACGTCCGGGGGGCCCGGTAGGGTCAAGTGTTTTGTGTAAACGAATTTCTCCTACATGATTTATTGCTTACAAAGCTTTCTGTGGGAAGCGCGCTTCCCACAGAAGGGCGAAACGGTTGAGGGCCTGCTTCCAGTTCGGCAGCAAACCCCATCGTTTTGAAACGTTGCGCAAAGCCAAGTACAGCAGCTTCATCGCTCGGAAACGAACCGCGTGTCTTGATGATTTTCCGCAAGCTCATGTGTAACGATTCCACGGCATTGGTCGTATAAACGATTTTCCGAATCGCGGGCGGAAAAGCAAACAAGGGCGTGACCTGTTCCCAGTGTCTGCGCCACAAGGCGCTGATGATGGGATACTTGCCATCTCAGCGGGCAGCAAAGAGTTCCCGCTCTTGTTCGGCCGCCTCGACCGTCGTCGCTTGGTAGATGGTTCGCCAATCCTGCGCCACCGCGCGGCGCTCTCTCCCATTCACATATTGCAGGCTGCCCCGGACTAGAGGCACGATGCACAACTGGACAGTGGTTTGCGGACACACCGTCTCCATCGCTTGTGGAAACCCTTTCAGCCCGTCCACACAGGCGATGAAGATATCCTGCAGTCCCCGGTTCTTTAACTCGGTCAGGACCTGCAACCAAAACTTCGCTCCTTCATGTGCAGAACTCCACAACCCCAGCACTTCCTTGCGTCCTTCGCGGGTACCCCTAAAGCGACGTAGACGGCTCGGTTCTGGACCACGCCGTTGTCACGTACCTTGACCATCAGCGCATCTAAATACACGATCGGATACAGTGGATCGAGCGGCCGGTTCTGCCAGTTCCTTACTTCCTCCAGCACCGCCTCGGTCACGTTTGAAATTAACGTCGGGCTGACCTCGACACCATACATTTCTTCTAAATGGCCCTGAATGTCGCGCGTGGTCATGCCGCGCGCATACAGCGACAGGCTCTTGTCATCAAAACCGGTAAAGCGCGTTTGTCCTTTCGGCACAATCTGCGGCTCGAAGCTGGCTTTGCGGTCGCGCGGCACGGCGATGTCGATTTCGCCAAAGTCTCCTTTCAGCTTTTTTACTGGCCCCATTCCGGCTGTTGCCGCTGCCGTATCCCGCCGGGTCATGCTTTCCATAGCCCAGGTGCGTGGTCAGCTCAGCTTCCATGGCGCGTTCTACGAGAGCTTTGGTTAACTGCTTCAGCAGCCCGTTTGCGCCCACAATATCTTCCGGCTTTTGATAGTTGACCAGCAGCTTGTCAATCACTTCCTTGTCAACTTCCATCGGTTCTTCTCAGTCTCTCTTTCTTCTCGTGAGAAAAACCGTTTACACAATCTTTTTTATACCCTCTGAGCCCGGTCGTTCTTGCGATCACTCTGATGAATCAACGAGATTTTGCCGGCGTTCGCTACCAGAACCTCGTGTCCCAGGCCGGCCAGCCAGCAACTCGCTCGCCCAGCGGGAGTGCGGCCCCACTTCGAGCACCACCAACGCCGAAGGCAAAGACAAGAAGTGTTTTCGAAATGCGCTAGGGCTGGTGGGAATGGTGCTCTCGCTAATAACCTGCCCAGCAGCATCGAGCGTGCAAAGGTGACTGCGCTTATCGCCCAGATCGACTCCCATAGTAGGCCGACTGGATATTGTTTAGTTTCCATCGCCCGGTTTAACCCACCGCCTTTAGGCGGTCAGCTTTGAGCAATTCTCTACGAGAATGGGGAATGGCCGAATATCGACAGAGCGGGCACGCGTTGTGCGATATCAAATATCACTTGGTATGGATCACGAAGTATCGTTACAAGATCCTGTG
>JAFAZU010000547.1 GCA_019239585.1 Acidobacteriaceae bacterium | reverse complement strand
CATGCGCGAACTGGCCCGCCGCTCGAATGTTTACTGCAAAGTTTCGGGCCTTATCACGGAAGCGGACCACCAAAGGTGGAAACCGGAGGATTTAGAGCCGTACCTGCAAACGGTGCTGGCGGCATTTGGGCCGAAACGCCTGCTGTTTGGCTCGGATTGGCCAGTCTGCCTGCTAGCGGGCCAGTACCAGCAATGGGTTTCGATAGTGGAACAAACGGTAAGCAAGCTGTCCGTGACGGAACAGGAATGGGTCTGGTCATGTACAGCGCAGTTGGCGTACCGATTAAGTTGAGTCTTATTGAATGGCGCTAAGAATAGCTGCCCAAAAATCCATTTATGACTTCTGGGACGCTATATACTAAGCGCACATCGCGGGCGCAACCTGCAGCTAATTCTGTGTAGCCCATCATTCGGAACTTTCGTGCGTTGAGAAAATCGTGCGGTTGCGCGTTTTAAAAACAGCTCATTTATGTCGCTTCTTCGATAGGCCATCCGTTATTCCGTTAGTTGCCTGCTTGTCGTCTTTCAAAACCCTTAGCACGGAAAGCATCGTGCTCCAACTGCGGGTTGTGGCCGGCGCACCGAAGAGTTTGTCGATTTGGCTCAAATATCCGATGGCCCTCATGTGGCGCCGATAGACTCCGAATACCAGGCGATGCTCCGAGCCGATGATTCTTACAAACCACTCCTCACCGGCCGGAAATGCAATGGGAAGGGAAACCTTACGCCGACCGGCTTTCGACAGAACGCTCACAAATCGAATCACATCCGGATGTAATGGCTCCGCTCCGAACGGATTCTCCCTTTCCAATCGGATCAGATCGCGGGCATTGCAGAGTGCTACTTCCGCTGTAAACGGCAGCTTCCGGCGCAATTCCGCCAGGAGCTGGGTGCGCGACGGAGGTTTTCGAACGACCAGTGTTCCGGCCGTACCGACATTCACGACATCATAGGCGGTTAGGTCTCTGGCGAGTAGGCTCGGGCGAAAAGTCCGGTGTCCTCCCACGTTGATCCCGCGGAGGAAAACAATCAGAGCCATACTGCGTCTTCGGAATGTGGCAATTGAGTGTTCTCGTCCTTATTGTTCGCCGGATGTTGCCGTTGGTAGTCGTTCGCCTTTCGGCTCGGGCTTACCGGTGTCCAGATCGTTCCAATTCAAGATGGCATTGAAGGCCAGGAAAAAAGTTCCCTGCGTCTGCCAGCGCCAGAAAGGGCGGAGCGCAAACAGGACGATGTGGCCTTTGCCGAGCGGAGCGTCCAAGACCAGGGGCCGATTAGTTAAAGCTTGTCCTCCGGCCAGCATACCCGAAAGCAGCATGTCGTTCGGATTTGCGGGAAATTGCATGACAATACGCGGGTGTACCGGCTCGACATCACCGCCGAAGGCACGCGCCAACTGGCGCGCAGTTTCGCTTTCATCGGATTGCTGCCCGTCGGCTTTCTGTTTGCCCGAAGATCCGTCCGGTTCGTAAGGCGAGATCGGCACCGGTTGGGCATTCGGTGTGACATTTTGCCCATAATTCTGCGTTCCCCGACCGCTGAAGGCGGCGGCAAAGCTCCCCGTTCCGGTACCGAAAACCGGATCTTGATTGAAGTAAATAGGCAGATCCTTGCCCTCATAGCCGTAAGTAATGGGACTTTTCTTGTCGGCAAACATGCCGCGCAGAATGGTCCCGCGAGCAGCGAGTTGTTCCGGATGTTCGGTGGTTATTCCCGAAGCAAGCCCGTAATCTGCCATTAAAGCCGCAGTAGAGCCTTCGGTGATTAAAGTTCCGCCCTCCGCGACGAACTTCGCTAATTCAGCTAAACCTTCCGTGCCCATGCCACCGCGAATGTCATCGCTTTGATCTACGACGCCCAGGTTGGGCGTCAGATCCGACTTTTTATAAGGAATCGGATCGGGTCCATTTTTCGGAATGCCGTTTAGCTGGGATTGAGAGGTTCCGCCCACGTGCGGGAAAATAATCACGTCGTATTTTGCGCGCAAGTTGCCGTCGCGAAGTTTTTGATCGGCAAAGTAGGTATACGGCACACCGTAGTAATCGAGCGCAGCCCTGACCCATCCTTCATCCTGTGTTCGCTGCCAGGAATGCACATAGCCGATGCGCGGAAGATCCATTTCATGTGTTTTGACCGATGGGGTGGAGCTCAGGGCCGAAGCAGTAAAACCGGAACTGCGGATGGAATCTTCCAGCTGAGCGCGGTCCGCATTCGGAATTATGAATGATCCGGCGTGGAACTTGCGGCCATTCGCCTCGAAATCGTCCTCAGCCGCCAGCATTTTTACGTCTTTATTGCGAAAGCGAAAACTCATCAGACTGTTGTCAGTAGTGTGATCAATCACCAGAACATTGCCGCTGCCTTCC
>JAFAZU010000017.1 GCA_019239585.1 Acidobacteriaceae bacterium | reverse complement strand
GCCACCTCGCAGCGCCAGGTTCCGGTTCGCGTCATGGAAGAGAACCGCAATCTCATTAACAAACAGCGCACGCTGCAGGGCAAGGGCAAGCTCAGCTTCACCCACCTGATTGCTTGGGCGATTGTCAAAGCGGTCAAGTCGAATCCGGCTTTGAATCACGCTTTTGCTGAGAATGGCGGAGAGCCGTTTCGGGTGGTCCGCAACCAGGTCAACATTGGACTTGCTGTTGATGTGGCGGGCAAAGACGGCAACCGATCTTTAATGGTCCCCAACGTCAAAAACGCGAATGGGATGAACTTTGCGCAGTTCGCGGCTGCTTATGACGACATCGTTGCTCGTGCTCGCACTAACAAATTACAGATTGCCGATTTCCAAGGCACCACCCTATCGCTGACGAATCCAGGCACTGTCGGCACATTCGGCTCCGTGCCGCGCTTAGTGCCCGGCCAGGGCGCCATTATTGCGACGGGCGCTATTGATTTTCCTGCCGAGTTTGCCGGAGCCAGTGAAGAAACTCGCGCTCTGCTCGGCTTAAGCAAGGTGCTGATGATTACGTGTACCTACGATCACCGCATCATCCAAGGTGCTGAATCCGGAGCGTTTCTCGCGAAGTTGCAGCAGCTTCTTCAGGGCGAAGACAACTTTTACGAAGAAATTTTCCGCGATCTGAAAATTCCTTATATGCCGATCCGCTGGCAATCGGATCAGCAACTCTCGCCTGGGCGCTACGGCGCAGCCAATACAGATGTTGCGAAAGAAGCCGCCGTCATTCAACTCGTTAATTCCTACCGGATACGCGGCCACTTGCTGGCCAACACGAATCCGTTAGGAAGCGATCCTGCCTATCATCCGGAACTCGATCCTGCATCCTATGGATTATCCATTTGGGATTTGGACCGGCCCTTTCTGGCCGGTGCGGTAAAAGCCCCTAGCGGCGCTATTGCTTCCTACATGCAAACGTTTGAAACGCTGCGTGAGATCGTGGACCGCCTGCGAACGACTTATTGTGGCTCGATCGGCGTTGAGTACATGCACATCCAGGACCCCGAGCAGAAGCAATGGCTTCAGGACCGCATGGAAGCTACTACCAATCTGTGGAAGCTGGACGACTCCGTCCGTCACCGCATTTTGAACCGTTTGGTCCAGGCAGAGGAGTTCGAACAGTTTTTGCAAACCCGCTTCGTCGGTCAAAAGCGTTTCGGCTTGGAAGGGCTGGAAAGCTTCATTGTCGTGCTGGACGAGATTCTGGAGCGCGCCGCCAATGACCACGTTCTGGAGGCCGTCATCGGCATGGCGCATCGTGGGCGCTTGAACGTTCTTGCCAATATCGTCGGCAAATCAATGGTGCAGGTCTTCTCCGAATTCGAAGGTGAGCCCGATCCCGAGAGCGTGCAAGGGTCCGGTGACGTGAAGTACCACTTGGGCGCCAGCGGTATTCATCACTCTGCGAACGGAAAGGAAGTTCTCGTGTCCGTGGCCTTTAATCCGAGCCACTTGGAAGCGGTCGATCCGGTCGTCGAAGGATTGGTCCGGCCCAAACAGGACAGGGCAGGGGACACGGCGAGAGCGCGGGTCCTCCCGATTCTCGTTCACGGCGATGCGGCTCTCATTGGCCAGGGAGTTGTGGCCGAGACGCTTCAGTTATCGCAGCTTGAAGGTTACACCACAGGTGGAACGATTCACGTTGTCACGAACAATCAGATTGGATTTACCACCAATCCTCTGGATAGCCGCAGCAGCGTCTACTCGACGGACGTAGCGCTCTCCGTGCAAGCGCCCGTTTTCCATGTAAACGCCGATGATCCGGAAGCATGCCTCCGCACCGCGCAGCTTGCCTACGACTATCGCCAGCGCTTTAAGCGCGATGTCTTCATCGACGTTATCGGCTATCGCCGTCAGGGCCACAACGAAGCGGATGACCCGAGCTACACTCAGCCCGTGATGTACCGCAAGATCAAGGGGACGCCGACCGTCACCACGCAGTACTCCGAACGACTGATACGCGAGAAGTTCGTCAATAAAGATTACGTTGCTAATCTTCGCAACACATCCCGCACAAAGCTAAATGAAATGTACGATCAGGCCAAGAGGCGGCGCGAGGATTTTGTTATCGAAGAGTTTGCTGATGCGCCCTTCGAGCAGGTACACCAACCGATCCCGCCCACTGCAGCCGATCACAGCACGCTCGTTAAGGTCATCGAGACCTGCACCACGCTGCCGGAAGGCTTCAATCTGCATCCTAAACTGAAAGGCTTGCTCGAAAAACGCCGTGAAGTGTTGAAGGGCGCTCCGATTGATTGGGGTTTTGCGGAAACCCTTGCTTTCGGTAGCCTCGTTCTGGAAGGAACGCCCGTTCGCTTGAGTGGCGAGGATGTTTCTCGGGGCACGTTTACGCAGAGGCACCTTGAATTTCTGGACTATGAGACCGGTGAATCCTACATCCCGCTCCAGCATCTCGCTCCGAACCAGGTGAGATTTGAGGCTGTCGACAGCCTATTGAGCGAGTACGCCGTCATGGGCTTCGAGTTCGGTTACAGCGTGGCTGATCCCTTGACCCTGGTGATGTGGGAGGCGCAATTCGGCGATTTCGCCAATGGAGCGCAGATCATCATCGACCAGTTCATCGCTTCTGCTGAAGTCAAGTGGAACCAGCCCAGCGGTTTGGTGCTCTTGTTGCCGCACGGACTCGAAGGGCAGGGCCCGGAGCATTCCAGCGGCCGCATGGAGCGGTTTCTACGACTCTGCGCCGAGGAAAACATGCAGGTCTGCAACTGTACCACTCCGGCTCAGTACTTTCACTTGTTACGCCGGCAAATGTACGGCGGCAACGACCGGCGCGGGGTGCGCAAACCGCTGATTGTCTTCACGCCCAAATTCCTGCTGCGCTATCCCAAAGCCTCCTCGCGCCTGGAAGAACTCACGAGCGGAACTTTCCAAGAGGTCATCAGCGACGGGCAGCATCTTGGCAACAGCGTCCGCCGCATTCTGCTGTGTACCGGAAAGGTTTACTACGATCTTGTCAACAAGCGGGAAGAACTAGGCCGCAACGATATCGCTATTATTCGGGTTGAGCAGCTTTATCCTTTCCCCTTGGGACGCCTGACCGATATTCTGCGCCGTTATTCGGACGCCGCCGAAATCTTCTGGGTGCAGGAGGAGCCCGAAAATATGGGCGCTTGGTACTTCATCGAAGAACAGATGCAGCCGCTCATCAACCCGAAAACCACGGCGTCGAGCAAGCGCAAAGTGCGTTATGTGGGCCGTCCCGCCGCTGCCAGCCCCGCAGCAGGCGCGCACAAGGTGCATAACGACCAGCAAACCGCGCTTGTGGCTGAAGCATTCACCAACACGCCCGGCGTCGTCCGCAAAGCCCGCCGTTTGGTACGGAAGAAACGTTAGCAGCCCATCTTTTTACCAGATGGTTTGCACATCGGGAGCATTGCGTATCTTTTGATCGGCTGTTACCAGCGGCATGCCTTCCGCCAGCGCGGTCGCGCCAATCAAACGGTCTATAGGGTCTCTTGGGTAAGTAGCGGAAAGTTGAGCAGATAAAATCACAGTACGGCTAGTGACCGGTTTCACAACAAAACGCGCTTCTACATCCTGTATAAACAATTCGAGCGGCACATCAACTTGAATGCGGCTTCGAGAAATCAGTTGAGCAATCTCGAAAAGGGTCAGGCTAGAAATCGCAAGGCCGTTGCCGCTTGTTCTGGCAATTTGAATTGCATGGACCGCCACTTGCGATAAGCGGCTTGGATCGGCAAGAAGCCAAATTACGATGTGCGTGTCGAGCAGAATCATCTGAACTCCTCTCCCCACTCTTCTAAAGGAATAGTAGGCTCTATAATGTCGCCAGTGATGCGTATCTTTCCAGCGTAGAATCCAAAGATATCGTCGATATCCGAATCGATGGGAACCAGCTTGGCAACCGGTTTGCCATGTTTGGTAATCAGCAAAGATTCGCGTTTGGCTTGTACTTCGTCCATCAACGCAAGGCAGTTCGTTTTGAAGGCTCCAGCCGGGATGGTTTTCACAATATTACCATAGCCATTATACTATGGCCATATATAGGTTATTGCGTTTAGCAGGCTGACAGTCATTGCCGATATTTAGCTTCAACGGACAGAAATGAGCATTGTTCCATTGCGCAAACGAAGGTTTGCGCAACACGCTGTCAGCCTGATACGTCGCACAAGCCGCAGGCAGGTCCATTGTCCGAGTGGCGCGTTACCCAGGATCATCACTCGAATCTTGGACGGGATACAATCACAGACGGCGTGCCGTATCTGCGTATCACTTGCCCTGACATACCCTGGCAGCGCAGGCGGGCGATTGCGGAGCAGTTGACCGGAGCAGTCAGTGATCTGTTCTTCCATCCCCGCGCTCGCTTGACCCGTGAGGAACTGCGGGAACAGACGACCGTGCATTTTGCGCCTTACCGGGAAAACGAACTGTTCATTGGGGCGCGTACGCCCGAGGCACGCCAGGCGATCGATTTGACAGTGGAACTTTCCGACTGGAGCATGTCCGTAAAGCAGCAGCGGCGGCTCGCACACCATCTGACTCCCTTGCTTGCGGAACTCTTCGAGATCCCGCCGACTCGTCTGGATGGCATCAACATCCGATTTCACCCTTACCCACCCACCGACTTCGCGGTGGGCGGCCGTCTGCTGTCAGATATCGTTCCGCTCATCGGCCGGCTCATGAAACGCCTTGCGAGTCGCTGAGCGCCCTTCGACCGCTGGCCATCGGTACATGAGTGTTCCGGGTCCCGCTGACGTCGCCCAGGATTTGTTCTCCGAGAGTGCCTAGTTTTGCCCAATCTCCGGATTGCCCGCTATCCAGGAATGGCTGCGATTGACCTCACGAAGGTGAGTAGCTATTCTAACTGCGCCACCCCCTTTTCCATGTGTGTACCGAGCAGTAGCGCATATCCTTTTCGGAACTTGATCTTCACTTCATACCGTACGAAACCATTCCCCCGAAAATGGTTACACGGTTCACAGACCAGGGCATTCGAAGGCTTCTCAAAAACGTCAGTATTGAGATCGGAGGAGTATAGAAAAAGACAGTCGTGGTTGGTGCACCCTCACGCTTGCAGGCCTCCAGTGGTGCTTGTACCGATTCGCTAATCGCGGTCGGAAACCGCCGGTTATTCGGCATTTCATGCCACTGGTTCGCGGTAGCTATTTTCTTTTTGCGGCATCTAATACCGTAATCGGTATTAAGCTGTCATCGATACGATTGTCCAATTGTTTGTTTCCCAGCTTTCTGGTTTGATCGCGTCATGTCATTAGATTCAATCAGACTGCGCACTACGAAGAAAAAAGGAGAAGCAACATGAAGATAGTAATGGTGCTCACATCGCACGACGTACTCGGCGACACCGGCCATAAGACCGGCTTCTGGCTTGAAGAGTTCGCAGCCCCGTACTTTGTTTTTAGGGATGCTGGTGTACAACTGACGCTCGTCTCACCAAAGGGCGGGCAGCCACCGCTCGATCCGAAGAGCGATTTACCGGAAAATCAAACACCCGCGATGAGCTGGTTCAAGCAAGACCTGCCAGCCCAGCAGGCACTTTCCCAGACGGTCAAGCTTGCCTATGTTAAATCGGAAGATTACGATCGCAGCTCAAAAAGTTATGAACGTACTGGCCGCGGAGAGAGCCGCCTCAGTATCTACTTCGATTTGACGCCGGAATCGGCTCGTCCTCGGTATCTGCGTGTCGGCCAACCTTTAAAACGAAACATTATTTATGTCGGGCAAGAAAACAGCGATCGTAACTGGAGCATCGGGGGTATTGGCGCGGGTTTAGTCGAGGGGTTTTTGAGAGAAGGTTATAACATCGTCGCAATGTCCCGTGAAGCCAATCGAAAGCTGACCATGTCAGGCAGCCTGGTTCTGCTCGATGGCGACATCGGCAAACAGCAAACTGCTGGCCGGGCGGTCGAAGCCGCAATCAACAACTTCGGAACCCTCGATGTTTTGGTGAATAACGCTGGCATCTTCCTAACCAAACACAGGCGGGTCATGTGAGCGGAGAGATTCTCTACGTGGATGGCACCGCACCGGCTCGTCGCTGGTAAGGCGGAACGATATTGAATTGTCTTGCAGGTACGCATGCCCCGATTGCTTTCAGTAAATGTTGGCCTTCCGCGCGACGTGACATGGAACGGCAAAACCGTCCGTACCGCGATCTGGAAAAGTCCAGTTGACGGACGGCGAAT
>JAFAZU010000675.1 GCA_019239585.1 Acidobacteriaceae bacterium | reverse complement strand
TTGTGCGGAGGACGTTTGTTCCTCTTGTATCTCTTAGCATTACAGTTTTTTTTGCTCCCCTGCCTGTTTCGGCAGCTTCTTCCGCCGATATTACTAGTCAGGCTTTGCAACGGGAAGCCGCTGGCGATCTGGACGGCGCTCGCACTTTTCTGGAGCAACAGACTGGCTCCGGCGCGCAGGAAGCTCTGGCGGAGTTTCTGCAACGTCATCGCGATCCTGGCAGCCGCGATGCGTACTTGAAATGGGCAGCGTCGGAGAGCGACCCCGCGCAGCGCAAGCTTGCTCTCCGGCAACTGGTCCTGAATGATTTCATAGATGGTAAGGATGCGGAGATGGCGAGTGATCTTGCGCAGTATCGCGCTGCGGGCGGAACGGATCTGAACGGGCCGCCGAAACGCAACCTCACAGGGGCGTTCTCGACAACCACTATTCCCGGTCCGCTACCGGCTTTTGCCAGAATGGCAGCGCTCTCGCCGGATCTTTCTGCGGAAGAACTGCTTCCCGCCCTGGCGCGTAATATTGCCACAAACGGTTACGAAGCTTCGGGGAATGCGGCGCTGCAACAGACAGAGTATCTGCGCCTTGTTTTCCGCTACCTCAATCAGGCGCGTGAACTGCAAGCGCTGGCTTCCCATGACCATAAGATCGTGATCCCAAATTGTGACAGCGAGGAAACTGGCAATCTTTTAAAGGCGCTTGGGTATCGGATGCGGGGCTCTTGCGGCGGTGATCTGGTCCTCGAAACGGTGAACGCAACCAAAGCCTTTCTTACGGTTGACTCCGGGTTTCCCATCTCCGAGCTGGAAGCGGATCTACGCGCCAACCACCGCTTTGAGCTTCCGTATGCTCCGACGCAAATTCCCGTCCTGTATACGCCGGCTTATTGGTTAAGCGCGCTGGGCCGAAACAATCAAACGGAGTTTATCGATGCATTTTTAAGTGATCCGTCGCTGTGCCGCTTGTATCTAGGCCTTTCCCATCTCGATCACGCAACAGCGGAAGCGCTCCGCAAACAGGCGCCTGCAACCAAGTTGAAGCTGTATGCAAATGTGCTTGACTTTTATGGCAGCATGTTCCAGATCAAAAATGGCGCTGCCGTGGTTCCGGGATCGCCCAAAGCGTGGGCTTCCATAATCGGCGTGCCGCCGTCCAACCCCGGACCATTTTTCGAAAAACTGATTTCTACTGATGATGGCTGGGCAGCCAGCTATTTCGATGCTCTTTCCCGAATCGATGGCCCAACCGCAGCGTACCTGACGCAACCCGAACGCATGCGGCGTTTCTATGATGCGCTGCGCGGCAAAATAACGGTGCCGGGCCCGGCGCGTCCGGTATTTCGCTCCAGCACGGAGCTGATGCTGTTGACTACTGCGCTGCGAATTGATTCGAACGGACAGCCGCACATACCCGGAGATATCGAGGTCTGGCGAACGCTCTTCATCAAGCATCCGCACGGCAAGTATGATGGGAAACTAACTCGCTCCGCTGCTTCATGGCGCTCTAGCGACGACCTGCTGGAATCTCTTTTTGCTTTAAGCCGGAAAACAGTTGAGAACGAGCCGCTGAAGATTTTCCTGGCGCTGAATGACATTGACCGCAATCGCGCAAAGCCGATTTCACCTCGGCTGGCGGCGCGTTTGGTGGCCGCCCATCGCACCTTTGGCGCTCAGTATTCCCTTCTTGCGGATGCGCCCGGTCTGTCGGAAGCCTCCATTAACCGTTATCTGGACACTTGTGCTGACATATCTTCAATCCGTGACACGCTGCTAAAGGCGGATACGGTTGGCTCTTTCCAGGCCTTGGTGGAGTTATGGCACATCGCGGCGATCCGCAATGATCTTTCTCCTAATGTGCAGGACGCTTCGTTTACCAAGCTGATTGCTCCATTTGGGCACGTGCGGCAGGAGGGCGAGCTATTCGATGCGGATCATTCGGCCCTTGATGCCCTGCTTTCCTCCTTGCATTTGCAGACAGAAAGGTCCTTGCGCCAGGAACAGCTCCTCGAGTATTTGGTTGGAAAGCTCCGCAGCAGTGACAGTTCCGCGCCTTTTTCCCCGGCGGAAAACTTCCTCCGCGTTTTCGACGCGCAGCGTTTAGTTTCATTGGACAATCTATTCACGCTGGGAGATCGGAAAGGGAACCTGGACCCGAAAGTTCTGAAGAACATCAATACTCAGATTGAGCGTATTACGGAAGCGGAAGGCGTGCGTTCCTCGCTCTCTTCGGAGGAAAGAAACTCGTTTGCCGTCGGCTATTGGAGTACCCGGCATATAGAGCAGGAGCGCAAATTCAATCTGGATAAGATACTGAAGGGCGGAGACAAAAGGGATATTCGGGATGCTCTTGCGCCCTTTTTGCGCGACTCTTTGGTGGGCCTTCTGTACAGTTATTACGCTCCCGCCGGCGCTCAACTGCTGTTGACGAACCCGCAGTTTGTCCGCAGCCATGACTTTATTGGTCCGGAAAATTCGGTGGCTACCTGGCGTATGACCGAAGTGGCCGGCAGCGGCTGGCCAGCCAGCGCGGGCGGTAGATTAACGGGTTCGCTGGCTTCGCTTCCTTATGCGGTCGCCGAAGCCGAGCAAAACTTTTTGACGCCGAGACGCGAACAAGCTTTGATCTGGGCCGATTTGGTGCCGCAGATGATTGCCGATGTCACGATTCCGCGTTGGCGAGACATCAAGCCGGTTCAAGTACGCTGGGTCTCGCTTCACATTCAGCGCGGCCGCAATCTTTTGGCGGCGGCGGCGCTTGATCCTACGGTGGAAGGACCAGTGCTAAATAGTTATAGCCGGTTCACGACTCCGGCAAGAGTAGAATGGCTCCGAGAACATCTGGCAACGGGGCACTTCTCCGAAACCGTTTCGGAGGTTCCCACTTCGGTTCTGTACTCGCTGGCTGAAGACGCTTCGCTTCAAAACATTTCTCCCGATATGGCCTCTGAGCAGATAAAGGCCTTAGCTGGGGAGAACGCTTCGGAGTTAAGCGCGGCGGTCATTGGCCGGTCGTTTGGGACGCCGAAACCAACCTTGACTCATTCCTACCAGCCGGGGCTTCTCCATCTAAGGACTTTTCCCGCGCTGATGGGATATTCCAGCCGCCTTCTGGCGGAAAGCTGGGAGTCAAACAATCTTTACTATGCCGCGCTCGCGGATGAGATGGGGATACCGATGGCACAGCTCGATGGGTACGTGCCGGAGTGGAACCGTTCGACAATAGAAAACATATTTGCTACTCATTTAGAAGATTGGCCTGCATTGCTTCGCTCGCTTCACACGACGGCCAACAATGTCCGGCAGCGCAACAACCAGGCTGCAGCCGTTCAAACTTCGTCAAACTAGGGAAGAACTAAGTGAATAAAATCTTACGTAATATCAGTGTTACAGCAATCCTGAGCGCGACGGCAGCAGGCTTGTGGCTTTACGCGCAGGATCAATCCACCTTCCGCGTCAAGGTAGAACTGGTGGTGCTTAGTTTCGCGGTCACCGACAATAAAGGTAAATACGTCAATGGTCTGAAACCCAGTGACTTAGTGATTTACGAGGACGACATCCGCCAAAAAATGGCGACCTTTACCGAGGGCAACCGCGCTCCGCTGCAAGTTCTCGACAATGGTGAAACAAGACCCTTACGCACGACGGGATCATCGGCGGGGGACAACGGTTCGGGCGTCGTAGACCTGCGCTCAAACGCTACGGGCACAAACGTTTTTGTGCTGTTCGATACCAGTAATTACATGTATCGGGGCTTTGTGTACGCATCCGATGCAATTGCTGACTTTATTCGCGGCCTGGACCGTGCGGATTCCATTGCGGTTTATACCTACAGTCGGAACCTGAACCGGGCCGTGCCGCTGAACCGGGATCGCACGACGGCAATTGCCGGTCTTCGCAAGGCGGTCGCCGGCGACGATTCTGCCCTTTACAATTGCCTTCTTCTCACACTGCGGGATGCCGCTAAGGTGCCGGGCCGCAAAGTGGTCATCGTTTTCTCCAATGGACCTGACAACGCCAGCATGGTTGCCCCCGATGATGTGCGCGCTGTGGCTGAAGATGAGGGTATTCCCATTTACGTGATCTCCACAAGTGAAGTAACCAAAGATCCTATTTCCAGCAACATTTTCAAACGGATTTCGAACAATACTGGAGGCAAAAGCTACTTTGCGAAGACCTGGCAAAAGCAGGTGGAGGCATTTGAATCCATCCGGGAAGATCTAGGCAACAGCTATACCGTAACCTATTATCCGCAGCCCAATCCGAATGAAGGTTTCCGAAGAATCAGGGTCGAACTGACTTCCGAAGCAGTGAAGAAATACAAGGTACGGGCGCGTCCCGGCTACCGTCCGCAGCGCGGGATTTAGACATTCCGTGGCCGAAGCCCCATTTGACTCCGTCCTAGTGGAGTCAGATCGGCTTCGGTGGCGCGTCCGCGAAAATCGACTTCGAAATCATCCGGCGCAAAATCGGGCGGAGTCTTGCCTGCAAGAAACGCAGGCGCTTGCTTTGCCAGGTAAGCCGTATTCTTGGCGCACCCAGGAATGGCAGCGATGTACATAACATTGCTATAGCCCTGCCCCCAATGTTCGTTTTCTACGGCATGAACCACGTCGCTGTGCCAGAACACTACGTCGCCGGGTTGCATCAGCGGGATGGAGGTGAGTCCCTCCAGCAACAGTCCGTGCCACTCCGGCTGGATCGATAAAGCACGTCCCGGTTTTGCTCCGCATAGCTCGTCTTCGGGAACATCGTCCTGCAAAGCGCGGAGCAGCACATATACCATCGAGTTAGCGATAGGAATCAGTTGCAGCGTGCCGTCGCCCTGTCCCTGTTGCGTCAGCGCCGTCCAGCCTTGAAAGGTGCGGAACATCGAGCAAACGGCGGGTGAAGGCACCTCACGCACTTCGGGACGCCAAGCGGCATCGAACGGATCATAGTCGCGCCAGTTTCCCCGGAAGACATGGCGATACACTTGGCGGAAGTTTCCGTCCAGCCAGCGCTCGACCGAGCCGCCGTCCACGTGAGGCGAAAGCCCGAGTGAACTGGAACCGGGAGGACGACGCCGGATGCGATCCGCATAGACCGGCACCTGCTCAGGATCAAAATGAAGGCGACCTTCGCTTTCGGCCTTCCATAACCGGTTCAGGAACACGCGCACGCGCGTCAGCGATTCCGATTGCCGCGCCTGCACTTGCGGCCGGGACCAGTAAATGCCATAAATCTGGGGCTTCGCGGCAGCCAGCGTGCCGAAATACTTATCCTCAGCGGCATTGGCAAGCTTTTCATCCAACCTGTTATCCTCGACGTAATCCGCGATTTCCGCATCCCAGGTACGAGCTTGCGCCGGATCGAACGCGCTTCGAACAACGCATGCGCCGCGAGCTTTTACCTGCTCCACTAACTCGGGAGAGACGGTTCCGGCAGCGATGTCGGAGTATTGGAGAATCGGGACAACCGGACGACCTTCCTCACGCTCCTTGACGAGCGTGTCCACTTTACGGCGCATTTCCGCTTCTACTTCACGAAAGGCCTCGGCATAGTTGGGTAGGGCCTTTTGCAGCTCTTTCTTGATGTTTCGGGTTGTCTCGGGTAGGTTTTCGATGACGAACGACATTGTTCCTTGCTCCTTCTGAGAATGAGTATAAGGACACGCGAACGCCGCGAATTATGCCTATAAGTCAATTATCGGTACAATTCGGACAAATATTCCGGTGATGGTGTCCGGAAAGGAGGAGCAGGAAGATGAAGCCCCAATATGAACGAGTCACTTTCCCGGAGGGCTGCTCGCTTCGCGTTTATCACCGGCAAGTGCTGGAGATTCCCTTTGAATGGCATCATCATCCTGAATATGAACTGACCTTGACGCTGAACAGCCGTGGGTGGCGCTTTGTGGGAGACCATATCGCGGAGTACGAATCCCGCGACTTAGTGCTCGTGCCGCCCGATATGCCGCATACGTGGGCATCAACCAGCGCCATTGATGCCCAGAGCGCGCACACCGCCATCGTAGTCTGGTTTTCCAGGGATTGGGCCCTCCGTTTAGCGGATCTCTGCCCGGAGTTTTCAGCCGTACGCCGGTTACTGAACCAGGCTTCAGCGGGGTTGAGCTTTACTTCAAATGCGGGTGAGAAGATGGAATTGCGCCTGCCGGAATTGCTTGCTGACTCACCGCAACTCCGCCTTCAGGCAGCCTTGCAAACATTCATCGATTTAGCCGATGCCGAAGCGTCTCCGCTGGCTACGTCACAGATCGCGTCACGACCCTTGGATCGCGATGAACCGGTGCAACTCAGCCGGATTTTGGATCTGCTGCACAAGCGTTTTTGCCAACCGGTTCGGGTCCAGGACTTGTGTACGGTCGGTAACCTCTCGGAGCGGTCATTGCACCGGTTTTTTCTGCGCCATGTCGGAGAGAGCGTCACCGACTACCTGGGCCGCCTTCGCATCGGTCGTGCTTGTATGCTATTAGCCCAGACAGACCTTCCTATCAGCGTAGTCGCCCTGGACTCCGGATTTTCTAACCTGGCGAACTTCAACCGCCGGTTCCGAAGCGCCCGGCACATGACACCTAAGGAATTCCGACGCTATTTTTTACAGCATGGTTGTTTGCCGGACTCAACCGCCAAGACCGATCTGGAGAAGCGTCCTCCATCCCTGGAGCGAGGGAGCGGGAAAGGCCGGAAGCTAGGAGATATAAAACGTAAAGAGCAAGAAATTTATGACCAGCACGAAAAAGCAAATCCCTGAGTTCCGGTCGGAAGAAGAGGAACGCAAGTTCTGGGCCACGCACGATTCGACCAGATTTATTAATTGGTGTACCGCACAGAGATACAAACTTCCAAATCTGAAACCAACGCTTCGGACTATTTCGCTGCGTTTGCCAGCGTCGATGATTGCGGACCTCAAGATACTAGCGAATAAGCGCGACGTATCTTACCAATTGCTCTTAAAGGTGTTCCTGGCAGAACGGCTGGAGCAGGAACGCCGGCGCATTTAATACCGCGCTGCGGTCTTTGCCTCGCTTTGCTCTGTACCCGAGACAACTCCGAGTTGTTGCAGCATGGCAAGCCGGTCAAAGTAGACTCGCTCTTCCACTATCTGGCTGCCTTTGATCCGACCTAATGTCATTCCGGTTATCTCGACCCGTCTGCCCGTAGGAGGAATACCTTGGAACTCGCCGCGATGTGTCCCAGTGCAGGTCCACTCTGTGACAATTTGATCCCCTTCGCTGATTCTCTGCTTGATTTCGAGTTTGAAATCAGGGAATCCGGTATGCACTTGGGCAACATAGTTTGCAATCTGCTGCGCACCGCGAGCGGGATCCAGTTGGTTTGGATCAGTTCGCTCTGCTTGGTCGCTGTACAGCTGCATAGCCAGCTCGGGCTTACCTGTATTCCAAAGCTCAGTCAAGAGATCAACAATTTTCTGCATATTTTCCGGCATAACAAGCTCCAGCGTAGATTCTACGCCTTCCCGTCCATCTGGGCAATCCTTATTTGTGAGTGGGTCCGGAAATTGCGCCACCGGCATGAGCTGCACGACGTTGATATTGACGTGCGTGGGCGAGATGCCTACGCAGGGAATCAACCGAATAGCGAAAAGCCTCAGAGTGGCTTCTCGTCAGGAAGCCTCAGT
>JAFAZU010000677.1 GCA_019239585.1 Acidobacteriaceae bacterium | reverse complement strand
CGGACCGGAGATGGTAAATGAAGGTAGCTGTCGCCAGACACGGACGTAAGCCGCTTCGCTGCCGCGATAGGCATTTAGGACGGCAATTACCTGTTCGGGCGAGTGCAGCGAAGATTGGTTGATGCCCGCAAAATCCGGCGCATTCACTGTAATGGCATCGCTCACCGTGAAATTTAAAGGGCCATTCGGAGCGCCGATGGGTACCCGGTAGGTCGCCGTGCGTGTCATTTCAAGCCCATCCTCTCCTTGCAGCAAAGCAGTGATCTCAACCGAGTCGCCCGCGTGAACTTCATTATGCGAGGTCCAGGCTTGCGCAACGTGCAACTGACGTTTTCGCTCAACCTGCTGGAGGTCGTAACGGATACTCTTCATGCGAAGCTCTTTGAAACCGGACCCCTGGATAAATCCCAGCGGCACCACAGCGTTGACCGAGGCACCCTGCGCCAAACCGCTATCGCTCACAAAAATGTCGCGAATCGTAAGCGGCGGAAGTGATCCCTCGAACTCCACCTGCCCCCGTAGACGCAAGGTGCCAGCTCCCAGCGTACGTTCCGTAGCATCCACTGTCGAAAAAAGCGCTGTTTGAACGATAAACGGGGTCAGCAAGCGGTCATTCACTACCTGCATTTGATATTTGTGCGTGCTGGTATCAGCTGAATTCACGGAAATGGTTAAAGGAATCATGCGAGCAGGACGTCCGATCTCACCGGCAATTGCGGTCGAGCGGTCGCTCGTAATACTACCTACCCATTCCCGCGCAGCAGAGAGCTTAAATGAAGAGTTCAGCGTAGGCAGCAGTGCCACGACGTCAGCGCGGGCAAAAGGCAGATCCGTTCCACCGGAGTCGAGAAAGCGATGTCCGAAAGCGTACACATGCTTGCCATCAACATGGGTAACAGTGCCGTCGGCGCTGATGGCCATATCCCCAGTCAAAAGTTGAACGCTGATCATGGAGCCCGGCAGCACCGTCCCGGTCAGGCTGGGAGATTTAGGGCTGCCGGCGGACACTCCTTGCTGAGGGTCCAAGCCAAGCTTATGAAATTCGGCGGCAAAAGCCTGAACTGTGCGTGGTGTAAAACCTGATAGTGAAAGGGGAGTAAAGATTTCAGCCAAATTGCCGATAGAGAAAGAGGGAGGCGGCTGGTTTGTGGCGACGGTTGAAGGCGAGTCCTGGTGACGTTCTCCGAAGAGCGGCGTCATTCCGCCCTGCCCCTGACGGGTGAAGGGAGAATCTGCGATCATTTGTTCAATGGGCTGGATGCCGGCAATAGGCTCTTTGGAGAAGGGAAACCCGAGAGCAATCGCACCCAGGAGCTTTCCGTCCACGTACACGGGGCTGCCGCTCATGCCTTGCATGACGCCAGTCCGCTCGAGTGGACCGCCGCTGAGTCTGGCCAGGATGATAGTTTGCTTTGGAGTGAGGTTTTCAAGGACACCGAGGATTTGGACCTGGAACTCTTCGATGTGGTTGCCGTTGAAAACAGTGCGCCCAGTACCCTGGAGACCGGGACGGACGTCTTTTAAGGGAAAAAACGCTTGCGCAAAGCTGAGATGAGGAAAAATGCAGAAGCATAACAGAGCCAGCCATTTCAATCGACCCTCAAATCCCAAGCGACAGGACTTCGTATTCACATTTATTATTGTTCCGCAAACTAATTTGCGATCTGGACATTGTGATTAACTAAAGGTGAAAATCTATTCATGGTAAGCGCGCCTGTTGCTCCTCCTGTACAGGCTCCGGCCTCATCTGCTAAGTTTGCTTGGCAGCCAGTTGCTTGGTTCGGTGCCCTGTTAATAATTTGTTACGCGCCCATTTTGTACCGTATGGGCGTGCAGTGGGCCAGTGACGAAAACATGGGGCATGGATTTTTGGTGCCCATTATTGCTGGCTATATTGTTTGGCAGCGCCGGGCGGCTTTGCTGGCTACTCCGCGACAGCCAAACGGATGGGGTTTGGTCCTGGTTATTTGGGCGGCCCTGCAATCCTTAGTAGCCACGCTCGGCGCGGAACTGTTTACTGCCCGGCTGTCTTTTCTGATTGCCTTATTCGGAACCGTTCTTTACCTCGGCGGCACGCGCTGGATCAAAATTCTGCTGTTTCCTTTTGCCCTGCTGCTGTTCATGATTCCTATCCCTGCCATTATTTATGCGGCGCTGACTTTGCGTTTGCAGATGCTGGCTAGTCAACTGGGTGAAATTATGATTGGCTTGATGGGTATCCCCGTGCTACGAGCGGGCAATACCCTGCAACTGCCCAGTCAGACGCTGGATATTGCGGAAGCGTGTAGCGGTATCCGGTCGCTCCTTTCATTAGGATTTTTGTCACTGGTTTACGCCTACTTCACGGATAAGCGCGTATGGATGAGATGGGCGTTGCTCCTTGCCACGATTCCCATCGCGATTGGCGCAAATGGAGTCCGGGTGGCCATCACCGGTTTGCTTTCTGAAATCAATACGGAGTTGGCCAGAGGCGCTTATCATGAAGCAGAAGGTTATATCGTATTTGTAGTGGCGCTCGTTGCGCTGATCATCACGCATCGGCTGCTTAACTTTGCGGCAAAAAGGTTCGGGAAGGCTTAATTCTATGACAGGGTTCTTCAAGTCGCGCAGCGCACGGATTCTTACGGTTGTATTGCTGGCGCAGGCATCGCTCTTTTACGGCTTCTCCCGTCGAGAAAATGTTCCCGGGCATAAACTACTTGAAAACTTCACCCTTCCCAGCAATAGTTGGACGATGGCGGAGGACAGCAAACTGGACGAGGAGACTTTAAAGATACTCAACGCGGACGATATCCTGTCGCGTGTTTATGTCGATAAGCAGACCGGCAAGGCCGCGACTCTCTTCGTTGCCTACTTTGAAACGCAGCGGACCGGCAAAGTCCCGCATTCCCCGAAAAATTGTCTTCCCGGTAGTGGCTGGACATCAACGCAATCCGGAATAGCCGAGATTTCAATTCCAGGCGAAGCAAAACCGATCCGGGTTAATCAATACGTCGTGTCGCGCGGCCAGAATCAAAGCATTGTTTTCTACTGGTACCAGGCGCGCAATCGCGTAATCGCCAGCGAGTACTCCGCCAAGATCTATACGGTTGCCGATGCGATCCGGTATAACCGAAGCGATACGGCCCTGGTACGTGTGGTTGTCAATGTTGCTGACGGAAACCTGAAGGAAGCCGCGGAAACGGGTATTTCCTTCGTGCAAAGCTTCTTCGAACCTCTCAAGAATTACCTGCCAGCGTAGGATTCATAGATCAGCGTATCTATGAAATTGCTCGGAGGAAAAACTCTATTTCCAGGCTGGAAAGCCAGGGCGGAAATCTTCCGCACCATGCCGCTTGGATCAACGGCTCTGTTCCTGCTGGCAATTGCCTGTTTGTTCGCGGCTATCGGAGCAGTGGTGGACAGCATGAATGCTGAAATCTCCACTCCGTGGACTTTTGCGTACTCGACGTTGATGACTGCTTTTATGGCGATTCTTTGGGCGCTGAGCGGCACACGGCGTATGCTCAAACTGTTTGCCCTAACGATAGTCCTGCAGTTCTTAGTTGTAAACAGTATTACGAAAGCAGTTTATTCTCATCCCCCGCACGCACTTACCGTCCGAGAGCTGCAAAACCATCTTAGACTGCATGGTGCAGTCACTACGTTGTGCATAGTAGCTGCTTACAGCTTGTTTCTTGCATTTTTCCGTAAGGAGGGCAAGCGGTTCTTTGCCGCCCACACAGAAATCCAACTGGCGTCCGCTATTCAAAGCCAGCTTGTTCCCACGATCCAGTTCAAGTCAACTACTTTTGAGTTCTACGGAATCTCAGTGCCGAGCGGTACCGTGGGCGGCGATCTGCTCGATGTAGTAAGTACCAAAGACCGCTTTTTCGCTTACATTGCGGACGTGTCGGGCCATGGCGTACCGGCAGGGGTGCTGATGAGCATGGTGAAATCGGCAGTGCGTATGCGCGTGTGTACTTTGGGGCCCAGTGATGATGGCATCCTTTCCAGCCTTAACGAAGTGCTGCAGCCGCTGACTACTACCAATACCTATGCCACATTTGCGTATGTGGCCAGCGCGGGTGATGGTCTGCTGCGCTTTTCACTCGCGGGACATTTGCCGATTCTGCATTACCGCAACGTCAACCGCTCTGTGGAGCGCTGCACAGTGGAGAATTTCCCCATCGGCATGTTGCCCAAAGTTGGATTCGACAGCGCGACCGTCGCGTACGAGCCGGGGGATGTTTTCGCCATGGTCACAGACGGGTTAACGGAAATCTTCGACCGGCAAGGCCGGGAGTTAGGCATGCAGCACATCGAAGAAGCATTGGCTGATTCTCCAGGTAAGCCATTGCCAGAGACAGCTAGGGTTATCATGAACCGCTCGCAATCGTTCGGGCCGATCACCGACGATAGGACACTGCTTCTCGTGCGCTGTTTGGCATAGTCTGGTCTGTCGTGCTCTACTCGCCCGTCTGCTCCAGCCCATACTGCCGCAGTTTTTCATACAGCAGCCGGCGGTGAATGCCGAGCAGTTCCGCCGCTTTGGATTTGTTCCCGCCTGCCTCCGCCAGCGCCCGTTCTATTAATGCCTTCTCGAGAGCTTCCAGATTGTTTTTCCATCCATTTCTGAGCGGTACGAGAGCGGCCCAGTTTTCTTTATCATTTTCCTGTCTGTTGTTCAGCAGCAGGATTTCTGAGCTGTCAATCAGGTTTCCCCGTGCCAGTACTAACGCTCGGGCAATCGTGTTTTCCAATTCCCGAACGTTCCCCGGCCAGTGGTACTCGCACAAAAGGGACAGGGCAGCGGGCGTAATGGAAACCGGCTGTCCGCTGCGCCGCAGAAAGTGTTGCACGAGCGCGGGAATGTCTTGTTTCCTTTCACGCAGGGTAGGCAGGGAAACGGCGACAACATTCAAACGGTAGTACAGATCTTCCCGAAATCGCCCTTCGGCAACGGCCTGCTCCAGGTTCTTGGAAGTGGCTGTTATCAGCCGAATATTAACTGAAATCGGCGTATTGGAGCCTAATCTCTCAATCACTCGCTCCTGCACGACGCGCAGCAGCTTTGCCTGCAGGGGAGGCGCTAGCTCTGCGATTTCGTCAAGAAACAAAGTGCCGCCGTTAGCTTCTTCAAAGCGCCCCACCCGCCGGTAAAGAGCATGGGTAAAGGCTCCCTTTTCGTGTCCGAACAGCTCCGATTCAAGCAGGGTTTCCGGGATAGCGGCGCAATTTACTTTCAGCAGTGGGCCATGCTCTCGCGAACTGTTCTCGTGAACGGCATTGACCACCAGCTCTTTACCCGTTCCGGATTCGCCGCGCACCAGAACTGTAGCATCCGATCCAGCCACTTGCCCGATCAGCTTATAAACGCGCTGCATGGCCGGACTGTGGCCTACCATCGCAGCATTTTCTCCATTTCCGGCGTCAATCAAAGTGGATCGGCTTTTGCGCAGCAAGCGGCGGTGTTCAATGGCGCGCTTCAGTTGCGAGAGCACGTAATCGA
>JAFAZU010000660.1 GCA_019239585.1 Acidobacteriaceae bacterium | reverse complement strand
GCGCCGAGGAGGTTGTCGTTGAACGCATCAACTCCGAAGGCTCGAAAATACCAAACTCCTAAGGTTTGAGAATGGAGAAAATTTAGTATGCAAGACACACAGAACATAACAACGGTCCTCTGTTTATTTCACACGCGCGAACATGCGCAAGAGGCGCTGGGCGACCTGCAAAGGTCTGAAATACCCCCTGACTCAATCTCCGTGATCGGCAGTCACAGCGGCTCCTCAAGTGCTGCTGGACAATCACTTTCGGCTTTACAGCAGTTAGGTCTTCCAGAGCGAGACGTGCGACTTCTTTCGGACGGACTGAACGCGGGCGGCACCATTATTGTTGTTTCCGGTCCGGAAGCGTACACGGATACGGCAGAAGATGTTTTTAGTAAGCACCGGGCGGCGCAAGTAGATGAGAAGGTCATTGCGGACGATACGGCGCGGCATGCTGTCGCAGGAGTGAACACGGGCGCTGAGGCAGTAATTCCCGTGGTAGAAGAAGAACTCCAGGTCGGGAAGCGCCAAGTGCAACGAGGCGGCGTTCGCGTCTACAGCCGCGTAGTAGAAACGCCTGTGGAAGAAAAGGTGGTTCTACAAGAAGAACACGCCTTTGTGGACCGGCAGCCAGTCAATCGCCCTGTCACCGAAGCCGATCTGGAAAAGCTTAGGGACCAGTCGATTGAGGTAACCGAAAGCGCAGAGGTTCCTGTGGTGGAGAAATCCGCCCGCGTGGTAGAGGAAGTGCTGGTCAGTAAGGAGACTACCGCTCGCACTGAGCGCGTAACTGATACCGTCCGCAAGACACAGGTGGAAGTCGAACAAGTTGCTGTTAATGAAGCGCCTGCGAAGCGTAGAGGACGCAAAAAGAAGGCTTAACCCAGGAGAAAGGAAATCAGTATGGCAACGGAGAAAGTGAAAGTATACGAAGAGGGAGACAAGAAAAAGGGACTCCCTATCTGGGCATGGCTGCTGCCGCTCTTGCTGCTTCTGGCGCTTGGCATTTGGTTGTTCAGCCGACCTCACGATAATCAAACAGCAACGAATGCCGCTCCGGTCACAGACAGCACGAAGCCGGATAATAGCCCAGGGACGCAGCCCCAAGCGGCTCGAAATTGGACGGCTGCCAGCATCGCCGATGAAATTAAGCAAAATGGCCGAATTGGTTTTAACGACAGCGAAGTGCATTTTGCTACTGCCAGCGCTGCGCTGGCCAGCGACTCACAAGCAGTGCTGGATCAAGTAGCGCAAGCGCTTAAGAACAACCCTGACTGGAAGATGCGCGTTATGGGACATACGGACTCCACTGGATCTGGGCCCGCCAATGATACCCTGTCACAGCAGCGCGCTCAAAGCGTGATGGCTTATTTGACCAGTCATGGTGTTGACAGCAGCCGCCTGCAAGTCGAAGCGAAAGGTCAGCATCAGCCCGCAGCGACCAATGCGACCGACACGGGCCGGGCTGAAAACCGTCGCGTTGAGTTGATTAAAGACTAAACAGTGTTCGAGGGCAGAGCGCTCCTTGTTTTGATAAAAGGTAAGCACTCTGCCTAAATTTTTACTTTGACTCGGCTGAACCTTTGCCGTTCCCATTTCACTGTGATCGGTATAGCTGAGCTAAATGATCTAAAAATTGTGAAAAGCATGGGATTCTTGTGTGAAACTTCTCACTTTTTAAAGCAGTCCATTATGCGCTGAGAGTTTTTGGCCTAAGGGTGTAATATGGCTCGAACACTTTCTCACCGATTCACGCGCAAACCAACGGAAAGAATTGCGCCTGCATACGTCTCTCGACTCCTAGCATTCAGGCACTGGTCTTCCTTGCTTTGGCTCCTCACTGTATTGGTGATTATCTGGATGTGCATATTAGCCTGGAAATGGCCGTTTACTCGAAACGCCGTTGTTAGGAGCCTGCAACGTGGAGTGGGCAAGCCGGTTCACATGGGATCTTTTCATCCTACGTTTTTTCCGCTTGGATATATAGCTGAAGATGTCCGCTTTCTCAATGAGAGCCCAAGCAGCAGCACTCCTATAGTAGTAGTTCCCAAACTGACGGTTACCGCCAACTATTCAGATCTCTTTTTCATGAGAAAAAAAGTTGAGCGAATCTCTATTGTTGGCCTACATATTGTCATTCCGAGCGTGCCCTCCGCAACACGGAACCAAAGCGCCTCAACTCACCACGAGTCGCCCAGATTTTCCGCTATCGGCCAAGTTGAAATTGAAAATTCTGTTGTAGAATTCGCTTCTCCCACGCCGGATGCAGACCCGTTCAAAATTTCGATTAAGAAAGCGACATTTCATGATGTGAATCGTCAGGGCCCGTCGCCCTTTCGCGTGGAACTGGTCATCAATGAGCCAAGCGGCACAGTTCGTTCAACAGGAAAGATCGGCCCTTGGAATTGGGATGACGCTGGGCGAACAGCGCTAACCGGTTCTTTTACATTCAACGAAGCTGACCTGAGCACGGTCGGCAACATCGAGGGCCGCTTTAACGCTCAGGGTGAATTTACCGGATCGCTGAGCCATGTAGCTTGCAGCGGCGTTGTGAATGTGCCGCAATTTGGGACATCAAATGGAAGTCATACTCTTCCTCTATTAACAACCTTTCACGCCACTGTTAATGGGATGAACGGCGATACAGTCTTGAATGATGTAGAATCCCGGCTCAATCACACGGTTATCAAATCACAGGGAGAGATTAAAGGAGACCGTCAGCATACGGGTAAGACCGCTCACTTGCACCTATCAGTAGATAGAGGCTACGTTGATGATTTATTGCTGCTGTTTACACGAAACCAGCAGCCCTCTATGACAGGAGAGATCAGTTTACAGGCCGATGCGGAGCTTCCGCCCGGCGATTCTGGTTTCTTAGAAAAACTGCAATTACAGGGAGACTTCGGCATGAGCGATAGCCGGTTTACCAAACCATCAACACAGGCTCCCATTAATCATCTCAGCGAGAGCGCGGAAGGTATGAGCAAGAAGGAAGAAAGAGAAGATCCGAAAATTATATGCTCTGACATCAAGGGCCATGTCTCAACGCAAAAAGGAATTGCTACCCTGTCGGGAGTCTCTTTCACAGTTCCCGGCGCCCATGCGAAAATGTCCGGAACTTACAACCTGCTTAATAAAGCTGTCTATCTACAAGGAACTCTGCGGACAACAGGCAAACTCTCAGACACAACTTCCGGGTTGAAAGCAGGGCTGCTGAAAGTGATTAGTCCTTTCCTGAAGAAGCATTCGGTCACGATTGTTCCCTTTAAGATCACAGGTACAACACAGCACTCTACTTTCGCACTGGACTTGGCAAGAAAACAACGTTTCTGAGTCTGTAACCTGCTTACGAAGAGCGACGCCGTAACAAGTAACAGCTTAGCCTCGCAACTGTGAAACGTTTTTCAACGAACCTCCTTCTCCGCGTCATTACTCTTATTCTGTTAGCGACCGGTGAGAAGGCTTTGGCCCAGAGCGGATTTGTTAGGTCTGCCGGACAGCCAATTCCCGGTGCAACGGTGACCGCAACTCAGGGAGCTCAGACGGTCTCGACTGTAACCGATGTGGACGGTCATTACAGCTTTCCACCGCTCGGCGCTGGTTCCTGGTCTGTTCGTGTTGAGATGTTCGGCTTTGATCCATTGCAAACCAATGTTGTTTTTGCAGGGGCCAAGGGGCCGGTAAACTTTGATCTCACGCTGCGCGAACCTGCTTTCATGCGGCGTATGCGCGACGGCGCGATGACAGGCGGACCCGGCAATTCTTCAGCAAGTACAGGGGCTCGCAGCGGCGTGCCGTCTGTGTCCGCTGGAGGACGCGGGAATGCGCCCGATCGGCAAGCAGCGGCGGACCCGAACGGCTTAGACGCAGAGTTGCAAAACGAACTAAATTCCGATTCGAGCGGGGTACCGCGCACAAATGCCACGATCTCCGGAGGAGACACCTTGACTGTGTCAGGCAGCCTCAGTCCAGGCCTCTCCGAAGGCAACCAGGCCGACTCCGGACCTGACATGCGATTCGTGGGCGGCGCTCCTCCCGGTATGGGCGGCGGTGCGGATACTGGTGCCCCGGGGTTCGGCGCTTCTGGTCCTGGCGGATTTGGCGGTCCTGGTGGCGGTGGTTTTGGCAGAGGGGGAGGTCCCGGCGGCGGCTTTGGTGGTGGCGGGTTCGGCAGACGTAATGGAGGACGTCCACCCGGCCAGGCTGCCGGAGCGGTTTTTGGAAACCGGCGGCGGCGCAATCAGGGTATTCATGGACAGGCTTCCTATACCCTCACCAACTCAGCCGTGAACGCGAAGCCGTTTTCCGTCAACGGCCTTGATATCCCTCAGGCAGCTTACGCTCAAAGCCGTTTCAGCTTTATCGTCGGCGGTCCGCTTAGTATTAAACATATCGTCAACGACCGCCAAACGCAGTTCTTCCTATCTTATTTCGGCACTCGCGCCCGCAACCCAATTCTTTTTACTGAAACGGTTCCCACGCTGCTGCAACGTAATGGCGACTTCTCCCAGTCGACTCAGTCGCTCGGAACATCCGCGACAAATGTGCCGATTAATGTTTTCGCTCCCGGCACCAATCAGCCGTACCCGAACAATCAAATTCCTGCAGCCTCCCTGAACCGGATTGCGCTGGCTTTGCTCCGCTTCTATCCATTGCCGAACCAAAACGGCACCGCCAATAACTTTCAGACACAGACCACGCAGGGTGCCAATACAGACAACGCCGGTTTGCGTCTTCAGCGCAACGTCACAACAAAGGACCGGTTCTCGCTGAATCTGCAATATCAACGCCGCGATGGCACGACCGCGCAGCCCTTCGGCTACTCAGATGTCACGAGCGGTTATGGATTTAACACGCAGTTTCAATGGACCCGCAACCTATCCGCGAAAGCAATCAGCAACACCCAGATCCGTTTTAATCGGAACTATAACGAGATCACGCCTTATTTCTCGACTGTGCCGAACATCTCGGCACAGCTTGGCATTCCCGGTATTTCCGCCAATCCTCTGAATGCCGGTCCGCCTACGCTGAACTTTACCAACTTCGCTTCTCTCAGTGACGGGATACCTACACTGAATCGCAATCAAGCGCAAGGCATTACAGAGAGCGTCAGTCTGATAAGAGGTTTGCACACTGTTTCGCTCGGTTTCGGCTATGCTCGGGCTGACCAGAGCGCGCGCACCAATCCGAACGCTCGCGGCACGTTCAACTTCACTGGCGTGGCTACCAGCGCCAGCGTTGACAGGCAGGTAGTTGCTGGTACCGGCTACGATTTAGCCGATTTTCTGCTCGGTTATCCTCAATCAAGTTCCATTCAATACAGCCAATACAGCAATTACTTCCTGCAGAATCAATGGACCGGTTATGCCCAGGACGAGTGGAAAGCAAAACCGAATTTGACTTTGATTCTGGGCGTTCGCTATGAATACTTCACGCCGTTTGCCGAGAAATACGGACGTGCGGCAAACCTCGACATTGCCCCTGGATATACAAACGTAGCGGTTGTGACGCCTTCAACCACTGGCCCCTATTCGGGTGCTTTCCCTGCCGGGCTGATTGATGGGGACCACAACAACTGGTCGCCGCGTCTGGCGCTGGCCTGGAAAGTGCCGTCCAAGCGCTCTACCATTGTCCGTGCCGGCTACGGCATTTACTACAACGAGCAGGCCTATGTACAATTCACCAACATCCTGGCCCAGCAGCCACCGTTTGCAACCTCCAATAGCGTCAACACCAGCCCAGCTAATGTTCTGACACTGGATCGAGGCTTTGCGACCACCACTCCACGCGATATCACAAACAACTTCGCCGTTGCTCGAGATTATCGTACGCCGTACGCCGGCACCTGGAACGCTTCCGTGCAGCGTGATCTGCCCGGAGGCTTTTTTGCGGAAATTGGCTATCTGGGCACGAAAGGCACGCGGCTGGATGTGCGCACGCTGCCCAATCAACAGCCTCCCGGCGCAGCGCTGGTAACTGCTGCACGCAATCAGTTGGGCGATGCCGTCGGATTTACCTTTGATCAATCGGTTGGAAACTCAATCTTCCATTCTGGTCATGTGCGTGTGGTCCGGCGCTT
>JAFAZU010000429.1 GCA_019239585.1 Acidobacteriaceae bacterium | reverse complement strand
CCTTGCGCCTGGGATACGCTCGCCAACGAACTCAGCCCGCTTAGCAACTGGATCGCGAACCAGTAGATCAGCATAAAGGCAGCAGGCAACTCAATCGTGGTGATAAAAATCACGATGAAGACCAGCGTGACTACGCGCGCCCGGGGGTAGAGCAGCAAAAATGCTCCCATCACGCCGGCAATTGCGCCGCTTGCGCCCAGAGTGGGAATCGGGCTGCCCAAATTGACCACGAACTGAACGAGAGCGGAAGCAACACCGCTGACCAGATAAAAAATTAAATATTTGCCTGACCCAAGGGCCTCTTCAACATGCGATCCAAATACCCATAGAAACCACATGTTACCGATCAGGTGCAGCCAGCCGCCATGCAGAAACATGGAAGTTACCAGTGAGGAAGGAATCAAGCGGTCCGGCACCAGCGCATAGCTTGCGAAGAACTGCTCACGGAGGTAGAAGGGCAAGGTCATCTCATAAAGAAACGCCAGAACATTGATGACGATGATGGACAGCGTAATGATAGGTGTTGTACGCCGGTACAGCAAAGCGCGCAACGGGATCATGACTTCACTTCCATTATTCCTGAAGACAATAAATGGCAGCGCTCGGCCACTTCAGGCAGGGTACGGCGTGGAACACTCCCTTGTGAGGCGCTCGCTAACAAAGATTCCACTTCCCATCGTACCGGAATATGGCCGCGCGCCCCGACTGCGGTGCAGTTGAGAGCAGCGGCGGCATTGGAAAATTCAAGCGCGCTTCCCAGCGACAACCCGCGCACCATCGCATAGCAAAATGCCCCGTGAAAAGCGTCGCCCGCACCGGTTGTATCGACACAGGCAACCTGAAACGCAGGCGAATAAAACCATTGATTTTCGCTCAGCGCCAAAGCGCCATGGTCGCCTAGAGTCATGGCTGCCACTTTGAATCGATACTCACGCTGCAGACGGTCGAGAGCCAGAAATGGATCTGTTTCACCCGTCCACTTTGCGGGCCACCCCGAACCGGCGACCAGGAAATCAACATGCTTCAAAACCGCATCGAAGCCGCGGTAAACCGTATCGACGTCCAAGGACACGGGAACACCTTTTTTTCGGGCTACTGAGGCGGCAAAAGCGGCCGCTTCGGTATCATAGCCGTCGATATGAAGCAGACGGCTCCGCGCAATTTCATGAGGGTCAATTTCTTCCGGCCGCAACCGCAGGCTGTCCTCGCGCCGCCAGAATACAGTCCGCTCCCCTGTGCGCTCGTCGATAATGATGTAAGCGGTCTGATTAGGACAACCGGCACGGACAATCAAGCTGCTTGTATCCACGCCCGTGCCTTCGAGACTTTCACGCTGAATCTGCCCGCGCAAGTCATCGCCGATTGTGCCTATATACTTGGCGTGTAAGCCCAGTTTCGCGCAGGCTACAATCGCCGTCGCTACTTGACCGCCTGGACTGAGCAACTCCCGTTCGAAAGCGATTTTTCCGGCGTAAGCTGGATATTCGGGAACAAGTAGGAGAGTATCGGTGGCATTAAGACCGATACCCAGCACATCGAAGGTCGAGGTCAAATCAGGTTATTTCTTGTTGATGGAATCGGGTACCTGGTACAGATAAATGGTGTGGCTAAAACCGTGGCTTCCCTTAGCTTCTGCCGTCCCCATCTCTTTCCAGCCGGGAATTGGATAGTCATAGGATACAACGCGAGTGTTCGGTTTCAGAAATCGCTCTAAATTTGGTCGTAAAGTATCATTGGCAGTGGTCTCCAAATAGATCGTAACAACGTTGGCGCTGCTCAGATCCTGCTTCATGAAGTCGCCATGAATAATCTTAATCTGGTCCTGCAAACCTTCTTTTTTAACCTTCTCGGCCGCTGACCTTGCCAGATGATCTGAAATTTCAATTCCGACCGCTTTGACCCGGTATTTTTGCACAGCAGTAATTAGAATGCGCCCGTCACCGCAGCCCAGATCAAACAGCGTCTCGCCTGGTTTCAAATTGGCCAGTTCCAGCATCCGGTCCACCGCATGTTCAGGAGTAACGACATAAGGCGCAAACTTCTTGCCGTACTGTTGCGCGAAGCCGACACACGAGAAACTGACGAGCAATGCTGCAAGGGGAATACCCTTGGCGGTAATGCGAGACGAAGCAAACATGTCTTCCCTAGTTCCTATAGCTTACCTGAAATCTTCAACGCGAGGAAGTCACTATCGCCGAAGTCAAACCATGATGCCCTTTAGACCGCATAATCCGGTTGAACATTTCTGACGTAGACAGCCATAAATCACGCGGCCGCGAAATCGTATACTCGACGCCTTTAAAGGGCTTGATCGCGTGGCTGATTGAGTCCTTCCAGGGCACGGCCTGCGGATTCAAATTGTAATTCATGTAAAACACAGGACACTCAATACCTCCGATGCGGCGCAACTCCTCTTGGGGTACATCCGCATTCAGCATTGCTTTCGGTCCGGCAAAGATCACTGCGTCCGGGTGCGCGTTATTGCCGATCTCCTTTTCGATTAGGCTTTGGAGGAAGTCGGTTTCACTATGTTTTTGAGTTAATTTGGCGACGTCCACAGTTCCGAGCTTCATCGTTTGAATTGCCTTGCCCAAAGCGGGGAAGTCAATCTGCTCGGCAGTCTCTTGCCGGTAAATCACCCGGCTCTCTTCCATATTGAATGCGACCAGTGAAAGGCGGCGGACATGGGGATCTCGCTGAATCGTCTTCAAAATACTGACCAGAGCGTCCGTATCGGTTCGCTGCAACGAGGCTGACTGTACATTCTGGGGAGCGAAGTTGACCAGCAGTTTAAGATCTAGGCCGTCCTCGGAGTGTGCGGGCCGCGCGCCGGAATCATTTATGAAGGGCTCAACCGTGCTTTCCTCAATTTGATTCGGATCAATAAACAGCGGCATGGGTTTGTCTTTGGGGGGCAGGGCTGCTTCCACATCCCAACTGGATGAACACGCCCGCTCGGAGCGATCGCGTATGAGCCAATCCACGTGGTATTTGCCGGGACCAACATCGATAGCGCCGTCCAGGGTGGCCTCGCCTTTCGCGTCTTCTTCCACAACCGGCACGCGGAAGTGCTGCACAAAGTAAGAAGCGCGTGATTTGTCTTCTTGCGGGTAAGCGCGAAACACGACGGTTA
>JAFAZU010000424.1 GCA_019239585.1 Acidobacteriaceae bacterium | reverse complement strand
CATATTGATGAATCCGGCATTGACAATTCCACCCTTCGTTGAAGGCGTATACCCGGAAGCGCGGTGATGAATGATCGCCGTGTTCGAATCATAGCCGGAATCTTTCATTCCCAGTGGAGTAAAAATGTTCTGTTGTACGAACTCCTGATAACTCTGCCCACTTACCTTTTCAAGCAAATAGCCCAGCAGCACATAGCCGGAGTTACTGTAATTCCACTTTGTTCCCGGCTCGAACTCCAGCGGTTTGTCGCGGAATCGCTTTACCAGTTCCATCGGTGTTGTCGATTTTGCTTCGGAGTCTGCGTAATCCGGAAATCCGGTAAAGCTCGGAATACCCGATGTATGTGTCAGCAGATGAAAGATTGTAATCTTATCCCAGGCCGCTGGAGCATCCGGCAGGTATTTCTTCACGGGATCACTTACTTTCCATTTGCCCCGTTCCTCTAACAGCAAAACGCATGTCGCCGTAAACTGCTTCGTGATGGAGCCAAGCCGGAACTTTGTCGTCGGCGTATTCGGAATGTCCCACTCCAGATTGGCCGAACCGTAGCCCTTACTCAAAATCACCGTGTCGCCTTTCGCAAGAAGGACTGACCCCATGAACTTGTGATCCGTTACCTGCGATTGAATTAATTGCTCCAAGCGTCCATTGACATCCTGCGCTCTGCACAAGGCAGTTACTAGCAAAAACAAAAACACGCGGGTCCACATTGCCTGCTTACTATACCGCAAGCGCCAGCATCCCTGCTAAATTCTGAAATAATGAACCGTCGTGAATTTCTTGCCGTCGCCGCTGCTGCCGCTCCGCTCACCGCTGCTGGGGGAAAGCCAAACGTGAAGCTGGGCATTGACCTCTTCAGCCTGCGCGCTCAGAACTGGACCCCCCTGCAATACCTGGATTACTGCGCAGAGCGGAAGGTGCAGGTAGTACACTTCTCCGAGATCCGGTTCATCGGTGGTCTTGCGCCGGAAAACCTCCGCGCCGTGCGGGAACATGCCGCCAAACTGGGCCTTGAGGTGGAGATCGGCATGAAGTCTATCTGCCCGACCTCCAAAATGTTCGACCCCAAAGAAGGCACAGCGGAAGAACAACTGGGCCGCATGATGGAAGCAGCAAACATCGTGGGATCTCCGATTGTTCGAGCTGTCCTGGGGAGCGCCGACGACCGCAAGCCCGGACCTATCGAAGCGCGTATTGAGGACACAGTCAAAGTCTTGCGAAACGTGCGCTCAAAGGTGCTGGACCATCACGTGAAAATAGCCATTGAGAATCATGCGGGTGATATGCAAGCGCGTGAACTCAAGATGCTGGTCGAGGAAGCAGGCACCGATTTTGTAGGCGTGTGCCTCGATTCCGGAAACCCGCTATGGACGTTGGAAGACCCGCACCTCACGTTGGAAGTTCTACATCCGTACGTGCTCACCAGCCACCTGCGTGACAGTGCAGTTTGGAAAGTGCCGCAGGGAGCCGCCGTGACCTGGGTACAAATGGGACGCGGCAACGTTGGCATTAATTCCTATGTGCGAAAGTACATTGAACTATGTCCAGGAAGGCCACTCTCTCTGGAGTCGATCCTGTTCGGTCCCAGAATCCTGCCGTATTGGGACCAAGCCTTTTGGGCTGCTTACGGTAACGCACGTGCCTCCGAGTTTGTACGGTACTTGAAGATTGCCGAGAGTGGAAAGCCTTACCGGAACGAACCCTGGGAAACGAAGGACGAAGCGCAACGCGAACGGGAGGCCTTGGACGAAAGCCTGCAATACCTAAAAAAATTGACAAGCGGAGCTTGATCATAAACCCAGCGTGGCTGCTAATGTAACCTGTTTGTGGGCTGAGCGGTCCTCAATCACAATCTGGCGGTTCTCCAGTCGGACATCGTCCACTTTCCCGAAGCCTTCCGGTATATGAGCGTAGAACAGCAAAAACTTCGATCTGACCATCGATTTCGCCGGAAGCCACCGGAACATCGGCGTGTTAAACATCGTACCGGCACTAATGACCTCGCGCCGGGGCACGTCATACGGTTGCGTGCTGAATTCCAGGCCGCGCGCCATCTTCCCTGTAGGAGGATAGTTGCCCCAATACTGCAGCCACGGATACTCCGACCGCCGGAACACATATCCAAGAATCAGCCGTTTTTTCGGATTGAGCGCCGTTACCCACTGGAGATCACGGGTGGGATCGAGCAGCGTGGTCGCGTGGTCAAGATAATGCGGGTTGTCCGGCGTCTGCCGAAGATCAATCGGCTTGCCGTTGAGACCGGGGGCCATCGGCCAAGTAAAATCCTTTCCTCCCTGCAGCCGCCGCTGAACCGGCCCGTTATTAACCTGCTCATACGGGCGCGTCTGCGAACGCGAGCCGGAAAGATCGACTACCGTCACTCCAGATTCCAGAAACGGCGAGCCGATGGTCGCATGTTCCGCCCAATTCACCGGACGGTCAAACCCAAGCAGGCTCTCCAACTGAGTCTCAACCGAAACAACATTTTCACCATCCACGGCGCGAAACGTCCGTGTGAACACTTCCTGCACAATCGGCAGCTTGGCTGTTAAGGTAGCTGTTGTGCTTGTGCCTTCGCGCCCGGAGTGTACTTCGTACGTCTGCGCGTGCGCTTCGCCATGAAACGGCATTCCCGCCGCGTTCTCCTCCGGCGATGCTGCTCCAAATCCATCCACGCAAACGAAGTGCCCTGCCCCGCCGTCGAATTTGTGACTCTGCCCCAGTTCACGTGCCATTCGGATCGGATTCCAGAGCGGGCTGAGCCTCTCCTGATCATCAGCAAGCACAATACTAGTGAGAGTGCTGCCCTTCAGCGTAATGGTCAACTGAAGAGTTCCATTGGAAAGCGTAACAGCGGGGTAGCCCTCAAACGTTCCATTTCCGACAGCACCCTGCGGCCAGCAAACCGCTGCGTAAGCAAAAAAGGTAATCAGCGCTAAATGACGCACGCGATAAAGAATATCAGAAGGAGCATATACTGATGACTGGCCCGACTTTCCCAGAAAGGACATACACTCATGCATTTCACTTACCGTCTCGCTTTTGCCACTGCCGTCTTGGCGCTCATCCCGGCAGCACTTCCTGCCCAGGGTCAAACAGAAACCTCCCGCGCCGTTGAAGGCGGCGGCATCTCCGTTCCCGGCTGGACGGGAAAGATCGATGCGAAGGAGGAGCAATCAGGACAATCGCTGAGCAACGCGAAACTTGCAAAGGAAGGAGGTGCCCTGCATGTGACGACTGGCCCGGCAGTGACCTATTGGAATCCAGCCAACAAGGCTACGGGCAACTACACAGTAAAGGCAACATTCAAAGAACCCAAGTACATGAGCCTGAATACGCACCCGCATCCGTACGGCATTGTTATTGCAGGCAACGACTTGGGTGGGGATGGGCAGAGTTATCTTTACTGCGCGGCGTACGGCGATGGAAGATTCATTGTGCGCGGATTGGGCCCCGAGCCGTTTCAGATGAACGGCCGGCGCGGCGAAGAGAATGCAGCAGTTCATAAAGCTGCCGGGCCCGGAGAACCTGTCACACAGGAGATCGCCCTTTCCGTGAAAGGTGACCGCGTCGAGTGCGCGATCAACGGCACAGCCGTGGCAGGTTACGACAAAGCTGCGCTGGTTACAGCGGGCAAGCTGAAGTCCACGGATGGCATCTACGGGCTTCGCTTCGCTCACAACACCGATGTCATCGTCACCGGCTTGAGCATGACCAAGAACTAAGCTTCTCGTTAGGCCGGAGATTTCTTTCCACTCGGAAGTTCGCCCGCCAGAATCAAATTCAATCGGCGGCAGACCTCTTTCAGGTAGGGGAGATCTCCGCCCTCTAGCTCAACAGTTGCAGTGCCTTTGTATCCAATGTCCGCCAGCGCCGAGTAAATGGCAGGCCAATCGATATCGCCCTCTCCTAACGGAACCCAATCTGTGACATTCTTCCTGGTGGCCGGGTCCCGGCGGAACGAGAAATCTTTAATGTGGAGCTTAACAATGCGCGGGCCGAGCGTGCGAATCCAGTCCTGGGGATAGCCGTAGAGCACAACGTTGCCAACGTCGAAGTAGGCCTTCAGCCAGGGACTTTGAAAACTGTCGACATACTGAGCGAATTCCAGTGGACTCAGCAGAAACTTGTTCCAAACCTCTTCGACGGCGATGATGACTTGGAGTTCCTCCGCAAGCGGAAGCAGTTGACGAATGCTCTCCTTCGATCGTTTGTATGCCTCCCCATAGGAGGTTTTGCTGTCCACAACGCCGGGGACGATCAATACCGTGTCAGCGCCCCAGAGATGGGCATTGCGAATGGATGTCCGCGCGCCCTCCAAACTCCTGTTGGTGACGGCCGGATCAGGAGAAGACAGCGGGTACTTCCAATGATCCATATTCATCACAGAATGAATTTTGATGCCAGCCTGAGCGGCTGCTTCCTTCATGGCTTCCGCGTCTGCCTGATCTGGTGTCGTGGGACATTCGATGCGCTCGAAACCGGCGTCATGGGCGATTTGAAAACGATCCTTGATGGATGCGGTGGCGGGCAGCATGCTGTATTCGACAGCGGTGGCGATTGGCAGCCGTTGCGATGCGAATAGCCTGGCCGCACCGAGGGCCAAAGCAGATTGGAGAAGAGTCCTGCGATGCATGCAACTGTTTTATCGCAAGTTCCCTTTTGTAATTCAAATTTTGAAGGAATTACGTATTTGCCAGGGAGTTCGGATATGCTGATTGCAATGCTTACCGATTCGCCAAAATCCGACCGCCGACAGTTTGTCAGGACTACCACGGGCGCTTTGGGCGCCGCACTCGTTTCAGGCTTTCCCGCCATTATCTCGGGCCAGAATGTTACCAACGCTATCAAAGTTGGACTAGTAGGCTGTGGGGGACGGGGAACCGGCGCTGCTTCGCAGGCGCTGCACGCGGACGATTACGCCGAATTGACCGCCGTGGCTGACGTCGCTCAGTCGCAGGTGGATAAATGCTTGCAAACCTTGAAAGCTATTACGCGCGTGGCTGACCGCGTGAAGGTTGAACAACCCCAGCAGTTTTTAGGTATGGATGCGTATCAGAAAGTGATCGATAGCGGCGTGGATGTCGTGCTGCTGGCGACGCCTCCCGGCTTTCGTCCGCAGCACCTGGCTGCCTGTATCAACGCAAACAAAAATGTGTTCTGCGAAAAACCGGTGTCGACCGACGCTCCGGGTATCCGGTCGGTGCTGGACTTGTCGGAAAAAGCGAGGCAGAAGAACCTGTCGCTTGTGGCGGGATTCTGCTGGCGTTATAGCAACATGATCGAGGACACGTTCAAGCAGATGTTCGACGGCGCGATTGGTCGCCTTGTGTCCTACTACGCCACTTACTACACAAATCCGGTGAAACCTATGCCCCCTGAGAGTACGCGACCGGAGGGCATGGGCGACACCGAGTGGCAGATTCGAAACTGGTACAACTTCGTCTGGCTCTGCGGCGATAGTATTGTGGAGCAGGCTGTCCATAGCGTGGATAAAGTGGCATGGGCCATGCGCGATGTGCCTCCAGCCAGTTGCGTTGCCGTGGGAGGGCGCGTGATTCCGGCAGAAGGCGGCAATATCTACGACCACTTTGAAGTGAATTATCTATACCCGAACAGCGTGCGGGCTTTCGTAGCCAACCGGCAGATTGAGGGCTGTTACAACGAGAACGCCGATTACATCATGGGAACCGATGGCATCCTGACAATTGGCCGTGGGCCGGTTCCGAAGATCGAAGGCAAAACAAACTGGACCTGGAGCGGACAGAAATACGACATGTATCAGCGCGAACACGATGTACTGTTTGCTTCGATCCGCAAAAGTCAGCCGGTGAATGACGGGAAACGGATGGCGACCAGCACGCTCCAGGCAATCATGGGGCGCATGGCGGCCTATACCGGACAGGAAGTGACTTGGGACCAGGTCCTGAATTCACAGGAGAAGCTGTTCCCGGATCACCTGGACATGACCGCAAGCATGCCGGTTCCCCCGCGAGCACAGCCCGGTATTACTAAATTGGTGTAGGCCGTTCCATGCTCGTATTTGCCTTCTTGGGCTTAAGTCTCGTACAAGTGCAAGCGGCCCCGTCTATTGACTTTCAGCGGGACGTAGCGCCGATTCTTGAAACCAACTGCCTTGGCTGTCATGGGGTCGGGTCACATATCAATCTGACCTCACGACAGGCCATGCTGGACTCGAAAGTTCTGGCGCCCGGAAATCCTCAGGCGAGCCGGGTATTCACCAGCGTGGCGAATGGGTCCATGCCGCCGGGAGGCAAACTGAGTGCAGTGAATATTGAAATCCTGCGCCAATGGGTTCAAAGCGGCGCGGAGTGGCCGGAGAAAGCAACTTTGAAAACTCCGGTAAAGTCCGCAACCGCACTGGCTGGCGCTTCCGGCGAAATGGAAACTGTCCGCAAAATTCGGGAACGGATTCTAGCGCATCAACAAGCGGCAGGGAAACCGCAGGCTTACAGCGTCACGGTTCCCAATACGACCGTGAAGTATGACATGGCGCCGATCCCGGCAGGTGACTTCACCATGGGGTCCGGTCCGGGCGGTCCGAAGGACGAGCAGCCGCAGCATAAGGTCCATGTGGATGCGTTCTGGATGCAGACGCATGAGGTGACTTGGGATGAATACCGGCTGTTCATGTTTGCCAATCAGGCGGGCGAAATCGCTCATAAAGATGAACTGGTGGATGGTGTGACCCGGCCCACTCGCCCCTATGTGGAGATGAGTTTCGGGATGGGCATCAATGGATTTCCGGCCATCAGCATGACCCAGCATGCGGCTAACAAGTATGCAGAATGGCTTAGCAGCAAAACCGGCGAGATTTACCGATTGCCGACGGAAGCCGAATGGGAGTACGCCTGCCGGGCTGGGTCAACGGCTCTTTACTATTTTGGTAGTGACGCTTCAAAGCTAAGCGAGTACGCGTGGTTTGCGGCAGATAGCGGGGGCAAGTACGCCAAGGTAGGCACGAAGAAGCCGAACGCGTGGAATCTTTACGACATGCTGGGCAACGTGATGGAGTGGACGCTGGACGCTTATGCTCCCTACAAGGCCGGTACGGAAACAAATCCGTGGGTGAAGGCGACGCAACCCTATCCGCACTCTGTCCGTGGCGGCTCCTGGAACGACGCAGCCGACAAGGTGACGTGTACGGCGCGGGTCCCTTCCGATCCTTCCTGGAAACAGCAGGACCCGCAATTGCCAAAGAGTATCTGGTACGAAACAGACGCACAGTGGCTGGGCTTCCGGCTAATTCA
>JAFAZU010000423.1 GCA_019239585.1 Acidobacteriaceae bacterium | reverse complement strand
TGTCAAACGAAGCCGTGTGCCGAACGGATAGGTCCGGTGTGCGGCCGTCATGGCTCCGTTATTGAACCGCTCCCCGCTTGCTGTGCGCCTGTGATTGTATTTGGAACTGTAATAAGAGGCCGTTACAGCACCGCTCGTGTCCTTAGGTGCATGGGCGTGAACTGTTTGCGGGATAACGCTCACAATTAGAAATAATGCAGTTACAAATCGCATTGTTTTACTCCTGTTAATTGTTGTTGATTTAATCGCCTGCTATGGTTGTCGAATCGTTTTGAGGCGAACGTTTGGACAACCATGCCTGATATCGATAGCCCCCTGTTTGTGTGCTCGACGGCGGAAGCATGGTCTTTAGCTGATCCTCGATTTTGTCCGTTCCGGAGCCTTGTTTCGCGATTTCAAGGATCGCCTCATGCTCGTACTGATCAGTAACCGTACCTTCCAGTCGCACTGTACCGTGGCTAACAAGTACCTTTAAAGGCGATCCATTTGCTTGCGAGAACGAGTGAAGCCGGGGTTGAAGATCACTCTGGATCGTGACGTCGGTTGGTGATTCCTTAAACTTTGAAGCAAAGGACCACAGAAACAAAGCCGATCCAAAGAGCATAAAGATGCAGAGCATAAGAAAGAGCTTCAATATGTTTTGTAATGTTCTATTGATGTCGCAGCGCATAGCGGAAACTTAATGTTAGGTAAATCGGGTGGCAGGTGCGAGTTCGGAAAATTGCGGCTCAATTTCTGACCGTAATTGCCACTGGCTAGATGCCGAACTTGGAACAGGGGTGAGGGTGGCCTTACAGAAACCGCACTCAGGATTTTTGTATCAGCCACATGACAAAGTAAAACTGCACAGGAGTACGAGAAGGGGAAGTACGATCCGTAAATAGTGGGAAAATTTTCGGTCTTGTTCCCATTGCTAAATCGACCTATGATCGTGACACATGCATTTTCCTCGGCTATTCCGGCCAGCGTGCGACAAAGTCTGTGCGGAGGAATATCGCAACAGGATCTATGTCTCGCATAGGTCGCAGTTGATGGATCAATTCTAAACGTGAGTTACAAAATGGTTCCGACCAGTAATCCAGATTCTTCTGACAACTTGACAGTGTCCAATAATGATTCCGAAGTGGTTGTTCCTCTCTACGTAGAGGAAGCTTCGGTATCGAAGCGTCAGGTTGAAACTGGCCGAGTGCGGGTCTCAACTATTACTCAACAATACGAACAGATCATTGAGGAAGCTCTCGCCCGCGAGGAGGTTCAGATTGAGCGAAAAGCCGTCAATAAGCAAATCGACAGTATGCCCTCTGTACGCGAGGACGGGGACACAACCATTATTCCCGTTGTTGAGGAAGTGCTGGTTGTTGAGCGAAGGCTCATGTTGAAAGAGGAAATACATATCAAACGAGTTCACGGCACGGAGCAGTTTCAACAACGAGTACTGCTTCGCAAGCAGGAAGCCGTAGTCGAACGAGTCCGGGCCGCAGCGTCCAATCCTAGCGCAGGCTCCATACCTGACGCAATACCGCAACCACAAAACAAAAAGGAGATCTAAATGGCTTACGAAAAAATTGTAACTGTATATGACACTGAGGAACATGCCAATGAAGCAGTGCGTGCTCTAAAGGCAGCGGGCTTTCCAGAAGATGACATCAGCGTGCTGAACAATCAAACCCTTGGCAGCGACGGGGGCGATGCCAACCCGGTCAGGCAATCGGGCTTTTGGGGAAAGCTTTTTGGCGGCGGCGTTCGGGAACATGAGGCGGAGGTTTATGGTCGGGCTGTCGAGCAGGGAGGATATGTCGTGACTCTTCGAGCTCCGGATACGGAGGTCGATCGCGCGATGAAGATTCTTGACACGCACAAGACGGTTGATGTAGACGAGCGCGCCACCAGCTATGGTCTGAACCCGAACACATCGAGATCGCTTGCTCAGCAGGCCACCAGCGGCGTGAGCCGGGCAGCAGGAGCTGTGGCAGGGGCCGCTGGCGCGGTTACCGGCCAAGTGAGCGATGCCACGGCGCGAGCCGCTAACACGGTTCGTGGAGCAGCTGCGGCGCCCGCCGGTGACGAAGAGGTCCTCAGATTGGCTGAAGAGCAGTTAAACGTTGGAAAGCGTCAAGTAGAAGCAGGCACAACCCGCATTCGCCGTTTCGTTACGGAAAGGCCGGTGGAGGAGCAAGTCAGCCTTCACGAAGAACATGCTGAAGTCATGCGCAGAGCCGTTTCTGATCCCAACTATCTGGGTGATGTGGACTGGTCGGATAAGACCATCGAAGTCAAGGAAATGGCGGAAGAGGCTGTTGTCAGCAAGACCACTCGTTTGGCGGAAGAAGTTGTGGTCCGCAAGGAAGGCAGTGATCATGTCGAGACCGTTCGCGACAAGGTCCGCCGTCAACAGGTGGAAGTGGAGCACTTGGACGCAACCGGACGGCCCGCGACTACACCCCCCAAACCCTAGTTGCTAGGGTTCTCATAACTGGGCTGGGCGGCTAAGCGGTATCTACGATCAGCCGCCCAGCCTACAACCCAAATAAGATCTACCAGAAAAGAGGTTTTTGATGGCTGTTAGTTTGATTGATTTGGCAAAGGATTTCCTCACGCCAGACCTGATATCAAAGATGTCCGGCCTTGTCGGGGAGTCACCGGCTCTTACCCAAAGAGCAATCGGGTTGGTGTTGCCCAGTTTAGCTGGCGCTGCTTATCAGCAGGCTTCAACACCCGCCGGAGCGAGTAGTTTAGTTCGGCTTTTGAAGTTAGCTGGATCAGATGGCAATCTGCTGTCCCATCTAACTAGCCTATTTAGTTCCGGTAACATGAGCGAGATCACCCAGATGGGGGGAGGACTGTTAACAGGTCTTCTGGGGAGTAATGCCGGCCGTGTTGTTAATTCGATTGCTAAAGCAACTGGTGTTTCCGGCTCTTCGGCTTCAACGCTGCTCCATTTGGGCGCTCCCCTGGTTCTTGGATTGACTGGCAAGTTGCTGCCTGAGGGCGAGGCTACCCCAGCAGCGATAACGAACTTCTTTGCCTCGCAAAAGGACAGCATTATCCGGGAAGTTCCTTCCGAGGTCGCCGGCATTCTCAGCCTCGGCGCTCCGGCAACGGTCCCTGAAGCGCCTGAACCCGTTGTCCGTCCCATCGTTGAAAAAAAACAGCGCTCCAGGCCGTGGCTTTGGCTGCTCCCGTTACTCGCGCTGATTCTGGGTTTTCTCGGCTGGCGCTCTTGCTCTACCCCGTCAGGCCGCCAAATGGAAAGCTTAAGCCTGCCCTGCGGTACAACGATTCAGGTGGAAAAGGGCGGATTTGATGCTAATCTGGCTAGATTTATGATGGACGGGTCTTCAGGTGATCTGCCTAAACGATTTACATTCGACCATCTAAACTTTGACACAAATAGTGCTCAGGTGACACCCGACTCGAGCGCGACGATTTCAAACCTGATTGCCACAGTCAAGTGCTTTCCAGCAATGCAAGTCGCGCTGGTAGGCTATACGGACAGCACAGGTTCTCCTGAAACGAATAAGAAGCTTTCTCTTAACCGCGCCGATGCAGTTAAAGCCATGCTGGTTCAGGGAGGAATCGATGCCGGTCGCATCTCGACGAACGGAGCCGGTCAGGACAATCCAGTGGCTAGCAACGACACAGAGGAAGGCCGCGCAAGAAATAGGCGTACGGAACTGGTAGTCACCAAAATGAAATAGTTTTTGGCGCCTGAGAGGAGCCTTGATGAAGGTACAAATCAATAGCGACAAGCAAGTCACCGTGGGTACGGAGCTCATGAATAACGTGAAAGCGGAAGTAGAGCGGGCATTCGAGCGATTCTCAAACCAAATTACCAGGGTTGAAGTTCACTTGAGTGACTTAAATAGCAGCAAGCGCGGGGTAAAAGATAAGCGCTGCATGTTGGAAGTCCGTCCTGCGGGGAAAAGGCCTGTTTCGGTTGACGATAGAGGCGCAACCGTCCAACAAGCTGTGAAAGGCGCAGCAGGCAAGATGAAGCGGCTTCTCCAAAGCTCTCTCGGCCGGGCGGCGCACCAGACCTCCCGAGCCTCCTTATACGCGGGTAAACGCGCGTTGCGGAGTTCTACAGGCACTTTAGCGAAGCTCGGACGCATTCAAGCCACCTTAGCTGAGCTTTTCGATCACTCGGGTGAAGAGTCACCACAATTCGAGAGGCACGTCAGGGCTGCAACCGACGCTTTGCAGAAAGCTCGGTTGTTGGTAGAAACAAACCAGGAAAGGGCAAGCGGGCCTCGACCGGCAAAGGCTCCAGCTGCCAAGCGTGCGCGAGTCTCGCCCCAAAAAGCGAGTGCCACAGCAGAAAAGGTTCCTGCTAATGGACGCAGCCCGAAAAGAAAGGGCGTTTATCAGGCGCGGCGAAAATCTTGGCCCAAGCGCTGACCTGCTCGCATGCTGAGGTCAGTTCTTCATATTTTGGGTTAATGTGATCCGGGAGAAAATTCTTGGCTACTACGGCTGAAGGCATCTCCAGACCCACCCTAAGGGGTCCTGAACGGTTATGCTCTGAACTCCGAGCCTCATGGCAGGTTCTTTCCGGTCTTGCCGCCTCCTTATCAGAAGTCTCATCGCCGCTACATACCCGCCCATCTGTTCTTAGTTTGTCCGAAGCGCGGGAACAATATGAAACCAGCACGCGCCCGTTACTGATTGAGCCTCTCCAACAGTTCATGCGTTTGCGGCCGATCAATCAAAGTTTGGAAGCAATGCGCGCCTTCGACCGCGAAGCGGCGTCGGCTACGGTCCTTGCACGGGCCAAAATCGACGGGCGATTTCAAGCAACCCTGTCGGAGGCGGCACTAGATCTGTGTGAACCTTGGCGGATTTGGCGCAGCAAGGGCAGTGAGGGAGAGTGGAACGCCTGGGAAACTCGGAGAACAGCTCGTGCGAAACACGCTTCAGTTCTGTTGAACGAATACTCGCGCTGGGCGGGTAAACCAAGGGATTCAGCCGCCAGTACGAGCAAAATGGCGCGAGTCGAGAAACGCCGCGAACTTTGGTGGCGGCAGGAGAGCGCGGTCCGGGCGCTGCTCGAAATGGAGCTTGGGTTTCGCGATCTTGGTCTCGCCTGGTTAACCCGGATCGAAGAACTTGTACGGACTCTTCGAGCGGAACGCGCGGAAATGCTTTCGGTCACGCAGAAAATGATGGATTGGATGGAAGAAGGCGCTGAAG
>JAFAZU010000222.1 GCA_019239585.1 Acidobacteriaceae bacterium | reverse complement strand
CAAAGTCTGTCGATGGACTTGTGCGGCCACTTCCAGCTTGCGCGCTGTCCGCGCATTCCCAATCTCGTTCAACTCGTCGGAAAGTACTCGTGCAAACCCGACTGCGCCATTGTTTCCGTCCCGCTTTTCCATACTGCTTCAGCAGTTCGCTATTGCAAACGGTTTGCCACTCGGAGCCGCGAACGAAGTGACCGGCTCCAAAAGCCCTGTTGAGATGAAACGCGCTGGAGCTTTACAGCTTCCGCGTTGCAGCTTTAACTTGTTTAAGGACAATGCCGGGAGTAGAGAGCCGGAAGCCGACGCGCTCGATAGCGGTTTGGATATACGGATTTTTCATGAACCAGCGCCAGATGTTACCGGTCAGCAGGTTTTCAATACTCAGGAGGGAGATGCCGACGTCAATGCCGACCACATCCTGATTGACCCAGAGCTTCTGGTCTTTCCAGTTGGGGTTAAAGGCATCGGCAAAGCCGTAGCGCCCGTAAACCTTGGTTCCATACACGTTGTACATTTCGCGCAGCACCGGCAGGCAGATATCACGGGCGAACATTAGAGATCCGGCGGCAGCACACGGTACGATAGTTCCGTTAATCGGCCCCGCGTTGGGAAATCCGCCCCAAATCATATAGCCGGCGGGACTGTCCGAAGCCGTAATGCCCCACATGTTCGGGCCGTAACCGGCGTATTCCTTTTGCAAACTGATGCAGAAGTCGCGATGGGCGTAGGTGGCGGTAACTGAGTTTTGGAAATAATCCCGGTTTGATGGATCGCCATCGATCTGATGTCGAAAATCGACCCAGGCATGGGAGAACTGATGCGTAAACAACGGGCCGCCCCCCACAAAAGTCCAATGATCGTAGCGCACTTCCGGCCTGACCCAGGCATACCAGCTATCGGACGGAATGGGATGCTTCCGGGAGCCGATCCCCAGCAGATATAGCACGGAAGCTTCGCTATAGGCGCTCCAGCGCGAGTTTAAAAAGCCCGATCCGGGACGCACCCCGTGGGAAAGAAGAAACGGGTCTCCGGCCAGCATCCAGGTGAAATCGACGCGGTCGAAAATCTGATGAGCCAGCGTTTGGATTTCGCGGTCGTTAGCGAAATAACCGGCCGCTGTCAAGACGCCGCAAAGCAGGAGAGCCGTATCAATGCTCGAAACTTCTGAATTTAAGCGGCGCTGGCCGGTAGCGGCATCCAGAAAATGGTAATACCATCCGTGATCGTGAAAAGCGTGCGCCCAGAAATAGCGCAAAGTGGTCAGCACGCGAGTCCGCACCTGATCTCTGGGTAGCCAGCCGCGATTGGCAGCAATACAAAGGGCGCTTAGACCAAAGCCGGTTGCGGCGGAGCTGCCGACATTATCTCCCGAGCGCGCACCGTCGTTTTTCGCGCGGTCCATGACAATGCCGGTATGCTCATTGGCCTGCTCCCAAAAGTAACGCATGCAACGCTTTGCATAATCCTCCAGGAACTGACGTTCATCGGATTTAAGCGGAGCGGAAGTATCAAAAGGCGCGGCGGACGCGCTTCTGGTTAGAAGCGTTGCGCTGGCAGTCGAGAGCAAGAACTCGCGGCGCGAGAAATGGTTGGCCTTATATTCCACGGCTGAAAGATCTCTATCTGAAGCGGAAGCGACACAGCGCCCCTATCCCTAGGATGTCAGTAGAGCAATTGGAGTTCCAATCACTATACCCGCACTCCTAGTGTAAGTGCAAGGGAACGGAAAATGTTCTTATATTAAAAACTAAAACGTACTTGCAGTTCTATAGAACGCCCCGCCAATGCGCCCGTCGGGCGGCCGAAATTGTTGTTTTCTATGCGAGTATCGTTGTCACCGAACTGGAATGGAATCAGGTTCAGCTGATTAAACAGGTTGTACGCGTATCCGCGAAACTCCAGCGCGGAGCCTTCATGAAGAAATGGCAGGCTGAAACGCTTGGATACGCTGGCATCCGTTGAAAAGAAGCCCGGGCCACGGAAGGAATTACGGCCGATACCGGGCGGTCCGGCAGAGGAGATTTTGAAGAAATTGGTTCCTACAATGTTCGAAGTTGGGCTGGTTCCGCCG